>CAZXZQ010000062.1:0-11526 GCA_964645215.1 uncultured Rhizobiaceae bacterium
ATTTTACTGGTCGAAATCAATGTTCGAATTGCTAGGTGAGAAACCCAGTGATGAAATAATTCGATTTGAAGATGTTAATACGCGCGTACACCCTGAAGATATCGATCTCTATCAGCTGGCGCTTAAAACGACTGAAGAGCAAGTGAAGCATGTTGAGAAAGTTTTCAGAATGCGGCACAGCCATGGGCATTGGATTTGGATACGCCTAAAAGTAGAGTTTAGCCAAGCAGACAGTTCTCGCCCTCACCTGGTTGGTATTGCAGAAGACATTACGGAACAAAAGAATATTGAGCACGCGCATGAGCAAAAAGACATTCGCTTGCATGATGCAATTGAGAATTTGCCAGAAGCATTTGTGTTGTGGGATGAAAACCATAATCTGGTGATGTGTAATTCAAAATATCAACAACTCCACCAGCTTGATGGAAAACTTGTAACGCCCGGCATGTCTTATGATGCTTTAATGAACAGCGCATCTACGCCAAAGATTTCAAACCAACTTGTGCGCAAACTCGATGGTGAAAACACAACCCGCACTCTGGAAGCTCAGCTTGAAGATGGTCGTTGGCTGCAAATCAATGAACGCCATACAAAAGATGGCGGATTTGTTTCTGTCGGCACAGACATTACGCCCATTAAATTGCATGAAGCCAAGTTGATGGACTCTGAAAAACGTTTGATGGCAACTGTTAGTGATCTTCGTAAATCACAAAAGAACTTGGAAATTCAAAAACAAAAACTTGCCGAAATGGCTGAAAAATATTCCATTGAGCGTAACCGAGCAGAGGCCGCCAACCAGACAAAGTCCGAGTTCCTCGCTAATATTTCACATGAATTACGCACACCTTTAAATGCAATTATCGGCTTCTCAGAAGTGATGAATGAAAATTTGTTTGGACCGCTCGGCTCAGAAAAGTATCAAGAATATGCACGTGATATCTATGAAAGTGGCAGCTATCTTCTTGGCATGATCAATGATGTTCTTGATATGTCAAAAATTGAAGCGGGCAGAATTGAACTAAATTACGAGACATTCAATCTCGATGAAATGATTGAAGAAACAATGCGCATTGTTTCTCATCAATCTGACAAGCGAAATCTAACCATTAAAGATACTGTGTCGCCCAAAATTGAACTTGAAGCAGACCGCCGCGCCATCAAGCAAATTCTAATTAATCTGCTTTCTAATGCAGTTAAGTTTTCAAATGATGGTGGACACATTCATATCCGCGCAAGACGTCGTGGAAATTGCGTCACCATTACCCTTGAGGATAATGGGATTGGTATATCCAAGCAAGATTTGAGAAAGCTCGGAAAACCGTTTGAACAAGTTCAAAACCAATTCACAAAAAGCCACAAAGGTTCCGGACTTGGTTTAGCAATTTCACGCTCACTGACACAATTACACGGCGGCGCAATGCGGATCCGTTCGAGAGAAGATAACGGCACAATCGTTTCGCTAAGATTACCAATCAAACAAGGGGCTATTTGTAAAGAAGCCGCTTAACCCGATTTTGAATACCCTGCCAACTGAGCCTCGAACCCCCTATGGTTCGGGGCATTTTTTTAACTAAAAATGTGAGTAAATATTTCACGCACACGCATTTGAGTTTGTTTTAAATGCGCTTCAAGAGACGTTATATTTGGCAAGTCAAAATGGCTGCAAATTAGATTTATAAAACCTGAAGGTGCAAGGTTAATGTCCAGCTCTTTGCCGATGCAAATGCCCTGTAGAATATTAAGGTCCATATATAAATCATATGCCTGTTGCAATTGTTCAATCATATCTGTTTCAAGCGGCGACTTATATTTGCTGAAAATATCTCGTGTCATCATGGTTTCAATTGCACCTTGTTCAAGCACTAGGTATTGAGCAATAAATTCAACATCAATTAAACCGCCAGGAATATTTTTAACGTCCCAAATGTTTCCTGTTTTCTTTTCCTTTTCGATCGCAAATCGCATCTGTTTGATTTCTTTTTTGATATCCTTACCAGAAATTGCCTTATGAATTAGCTGAGGGCGGACATGAGTAACCTCCTCACATAGTTTAATGTCGCCTGCAACAGGCCTTGCCCGAGTTAATGCTTGCGCTTCCCATACCCATGCCTCTTCACTCTGGTATTTAAAAAAGTGCTCAACATGCGTTGCAATAGGACCAGAGTTACCCGATGGGCGCAGCCTAAAATCTAACTCAAAAATGACACCTTCAGATGTAGGTGAACTCATAGATGAGATAAAACGTTGAATGAGGCGGATGAAATATTGCGAACTGTGCAAAGATTTTTGACCATCTGAATAAGCATCGCCTGTGTCCTGATATAAAAAAATCAAATCGAGATCGGATGTTGCCGAAAGCTCCATGCTGCCAAGACGTCCCATTGCGAGAATACAAATTTCAGCTTCGGGCACATGCCCATGGCGTTTTGAAAACTCTTCACTTGTCACCTGCAACATTGCTTGCACCATAACTTCTGCCAATGTTGTGAAACATGTTTTTGCCGTTACTGGTGAAATTTTTCCGGTGAAAATATGACAGCCTATTAAAAACTGGCATTGCTGAAAAAACCTACGCGCATCGTCTAGGGCCATTTCATAATCAGACGCTTGTTGGAGCATTGGCTCCAAAATCCCAAGAAGCTTTTCTTTATCTTGAAGTGCTTCATCAAATTGCGGCTCTAAAAATGCATCGAACACGTAAGGCTTGCGCGCAATCATATCTGCTAAGCGTGGTGCACTATCAAGAATACTCACCAAAAGAGAACCAATGCTCGGATTAGATTTCAAGATTGAAAAGAATTGTATTCCTGCTGGCAGACCTGAAATAAACCGATCAAACTTTGCTAATACCGCATCTGGTTCTCCAGCCTTACTAAAGGCTGTTAACAGCGTTGGCATTAATTCTGTCAAAAGCTCGCGAGCTTTATCATTACGTAACGCCGGTAATCGTGCTGTATGCCATGACTTTATGATCTTGATCACTTCACTAGCATTTTTATAACTAATCGATTCCAAGGTTTTAACAGTGTCAGGATCATCAGAATCACCGGTAAAAACAAGATTTCCAGTTTCTGCACCGAGTTCATCCGCACTTTCAAACAATGCCGCATAATGTGCTTCCACTGTTTTGAGTGTATCTTCAATGTGCCTCATAAACTGCTTTATGTTCTGCTCGCCAAACATTGCGGCAATGATAGCCAGCTCATTCTCTGTATCAGGCAATGTATGCACTTGTTGATCAGCCACCATTTGAATTCGGTGTTCAAGGTTTCTCAAAAACCAATAGGCATGTTTTAACTCTTCATAGGTTTCATCTTTAATCCACCCTTTTTCAGCAAGTAGTTTGAGCGTTAAAATTGTTTGGTTTGTTCTTAAGTCTGGCGTGCGCCCACCCGCAATTAACTGCTGTGTTTGAGCAAAAAACTCAATCTCTCGTATCCCACCACGCCCAAGCTTTATGTTATGGCCCAAGACTGAAATCTTGCTATGCCCTTTATGCGCATGTATTTGACGTTTGATTGAGCGGATATCATCAATCGCTGCAAAGTCGAGATATTTACGCCAAATGAATGGGTGAATTTCTTCAATAAAACGCTCACCTGCATTCATGTCGCCGGCCACCGGCTTGGCTTTAATCATCGCAGCACGTTCCCAATTTTGGCCCTGACTTTCATAATATGAAAGGGCAGCCTCTACCGGAATTACCAATGGCGTTGCAGAAGGATCTGGCCTCAAGCGCAGGTCCATCCTAAAGACATATCCATCCGGAGTACGCTCTTGCATGAAACGGATTAGAGTTTTTGCAAGCCTACTCCAATAGGTGATTGCATCATCTGATTTAATTTCAATTGGTGCTGATGCATCAAAAAACAAAATAAGATCAATATCGCTTGAATAATTTAATTCACCTGCACCAAGCTTCCCCATGCCTAGAATAATTAACCCACATCCTTCTTGGGGGTTAGCTGTATTAACAAGGGTTAATTTACCTGCCCGATGTTCTTGAAGCAGGATAAAATCTACCGAAGCTTGCAGGGACGCATTTGCAAAATCTGACAATGCATTCGTGACTTCTTCGCATTTCCACCATCCGCCCAGATCAGCCAAACCACAAAGAAGTGCCATTTGCCGTTTGCATTTCCGAAGTGCAGCCATGAAACTTTCATCACTTGCTTCCCTCGAGCCAAGCACCCTAGTTTCTGACAAAATATTTTTATACACTTTTAAAAAGCCACTACGGAATAAATCTATAAGAAATGGAAACTCTTTATAGGCACATGTCTTTAAATAAGGGGATAATGAGAAAGTGGCTGCAAGAAACTCAATCAGGTTTTCGTATTCCGGATCGTCAAATTGCTGCAAGAGTTCTGATTTCAAATTGGCAGCTTGTTTTTTATCCAAAGGAGATAAAACTACAGGGACCAATTCAAATTCTGAACTAAGCGTCAATCATTCAACCTTCATTTTGCACTCGGTATTTCTAATATAGCTTTCAAGCCAACATCGACGGCTTCAAGTAAAAACTGACCTTCATGCAATTTACTAATTGCGTTCACTAGTGACAAACCAAGGCCATTACCGGAAGTGTTTCTAGACTCATCAAGTCTTACGAACCGCTCCATAACGCGCGTAAGGTCTTCTTGCGCAATACCTTGACCATTATCCATAACGCTAATCAAGATGATTTCATTACTCATTTCAACCGACAAATGAATTTCATCACCGCCATATTTAATTGCATTATCTATTAAGTTTGAAATTGCTTGTGAAATCAGCTCCCGGTTCCCGTTAAATAGTAATGTATTATCATGCCCTTCTTCAAAGAAGAGTTTCACACCTTCATCTTCTGCAAGCGCTTCATAGAGCTCGTAAATATCTGCAGCTATCACTTTGGCATCAAGTGGCGAAAACTTAGCAACCGTAGCTCCAGATTCCACACGTGAGATCATCAGCAGTGCATCGAATGTTTTTACGATGCGGTCACAGTCATCAATTATTTCACCAATGGCTTCTTGCTGTTCATTGGATTTTTTTTCTAAGCGAAGCGCTTCTTCCGCCTTGTTTCGTAACCGTGTAATTGGCGTTTTTAAATCATGCGCAATATTATCAGACATTTGCTTAGTACCAACATCAAGCGAATTAATCCGGTCAAGCATCCTGTTAAGATTTTCAGAAAGGCGATCAAACTCATCGTTGGAACCTGTAACCGGCAAACGCTCAGACCGATCACCACCCATAATTCGCATTGTAGATTGAGAAAGGCCGTCAATTCGCTTTAGAGCTCTGCGCCCAACAAAAATCCAGGTTAAAATACCAAGAATTAAAATTGTTCCAAGTGCTATTTGAAAACCATGAGCAACGGCACCCCTAAAGTGCTGAGCCTCGCGAATGTCACGACCAACCAAAATTTTCATACCATTGGGAACTTCAAGAACGCGGGCGATTGCACGATGGTTTTTGCCATCATCTTCAAAACTTTTGTATTTGAACGGTCTACCAGTCCACCCAGTATTTTCCATAACACCACTTTCAAGCCAAGGCACATTACCTTCCAGAATTTCGCCTGTTGGGCTTGTGATGACATATAAATTAGCACCAGGCGCTCTTGACCGACGTTCTAGCGTTCTAAACAATTGGCGAATGCCACCCCGCTGGTACACTCGGTTAAGGCCACCAATTTCCATATCAATTGATGCTCTATATTGCTCTTGCAAAATATTTACCGTGGCACCTATCATAAATCCGATAAGTCCAATCGTAACCAATCCAAATATCAATGAGTAAATGATCGAAAGGCGAATTGCTGTTACGCCCCAGAGGGTTTTTAATTTAGCAAACATCAGGCTTTTTCTGGCGCCTGCAATTTATAGCCTGCCCCTCTGATCGTAAGCAGCATGGGTTCACCAAAATCTTTGTCTATCTTACCCCGCAATCGAGAGATGTGTACGTCAATTACATTCGTCATTGGGTCAAAGTGATAGTCCCAGACTTTTTCTAGCAACATAGTTCGGGTCACTACCTGCCCTACATTCTGCATGAGATAAGCAAGCAGTCTAAACTCACGAGGCTGAAGTAAAATTTTCTTACCATCGCGTTTTACCTCACGGGCAAGCTGATCCAGTTCAAGCGTTCCGACATTCAGTACAGTTTGTGTTTCACCACCACCAACACGTTTTGCCAAAATTTCTACACGCGCTAGAAGTTCAGAAAATGCATATGGCTTGGTTAGATAATCATCACCACCAGAACGCAGCCCCTCAACGCGATCATCAACTTCGCCCAAAGCAGAAAGAACCAATACCGGTGTTTCTATGCCTTGGCGTCGAACTTCTTTAAGTACGCTAATTCCATCAAGTTTAGGCATCATGCGATCAAGCACGATTACATCAAATTGCTCATTGGAAGCTAGGTGTAAACCTGTCTCACCATTATCTGCATGCATTGGATTATGCCCTGCTTCAGCAAATGCCTTTATCAGGTAGCGAGCAGCTTCAAGATCATCTTCAACAATTAATATCTTCATGGATAAAACTTATATACGTTCAAGCAAACTTAAAAGAAAATTACAGCAGGTCAAATAGGGGTAAATTTGACCTGCTGCATATTATGCCTGTTGCTGACTAGGAACAACAGGCAAATGGCCTTGTTTAACCGCGGCGCACAGGTACTGGAACGAAGATCACGCGGCCACTACGGCGCACTTCAAGTAAAGCCGATTTACGGCCTGCCTCTTTTGCAACCTTCATGCCATCACGCATGGATTTTATACTTGTGATATCCTCACCATTCACAGCCACGATCATATCACCTTCGCGAAGACCCAGCCGCTCTGCTCTGCTATCTGGACGGACACGCAAGATTTGAATGCCTTGATCCGTTTCTTCAACAGCAACACCCAAACGCTTGATCCGCTTGTTCTTACCTTCTGCACTTGCAGGCACAACATTTGTTGATGCGTTTTCAAGTTCGCCTAGTTCAACTTGAACTTCTTGTTGCTTGCCATCACGCCAAATATTAAGTTTGATGTTGGAGTTAGGTTCGTAACCAGCGATAAGCTTTGATAGCTCACGCGGACCTTTTACAGCTTCACCATCAACAGATGTAATCACATCACTTGCTTCCAGTCCTACTTCATCTGCAGGGCTATTTTCTTGAGGTGTTGTTACAATTGCACCTTCAGCAGTTTCAAGACCAAGTGCTTCAGCAATCTCTTCGGTTACAGGTTGAATTTGAACGCCCAACCAACCGCGTGAAACAGAACCATCTTCAATAAGGTCCGTAACAATTTCATCTGCAAGTGAAGCAGGAATTGCAAAAGCAATACCTACATTGCCACCAGATGGCGAGAAGATGGCTGTGTTTACACCAACTACTTCGCCCTTCAAATTAAATGCTGGGCCGCCAGAATTACCCTTGTTAACCGCAGCATCGATCTGAATGAAATCATCAAATCGACTTGCTCCAATTTCACGGCCGTGAGCAGAAACAATGCCTGCTGTTACCGTGCCACCAAGGCCAAACGGATTACCCACTGCTACGACCCAGTCGCCAATACGCGGGCGATTATCACCAAAATCAACATAAGTAAATTCTTGATCTGCCTCTATTTTAAGAACAGCTAAATCTGTACGTGGATCGGTACCAATCAGTTTTGCTTTATGCTCTTCACCATCAGCAAGCACAACTGTAAACTTAGAACCGCCTTCGATCACATGATTATTGGTTACGACATATCCATCATCAGACACAAAGAAACCTGACCCTTGAGAAAAGCCTTTTCTTTGGTGCCTCTCGCCTTTGCCGTCACGTCCGCGCTTGCGCGGCCCATTTTGGAAGAACTCTTCAAAAAACTGACGTCCGCGACGCTCAGAACGGAAATCACCTTCAGCGTTTGCTGGATGAAAACTTGCTTCAACGCGCACACTCACAACAGCGGGCGAGACTGCTTCAACAACATCACCAAAAGAGAAAACGGCTGGCGCATCAACTTTTACTGCTTCCGCATAAGAAGGTGTAATTGAAAGCAAACCTGATTGGCCGATACCATAGCCAGCGACACCGAACGCGATTGCTGAGCCAAGAAGTATATTACGGATAGATTTTGTAGGGGAGGTTTTTAAAGTCATATGTGGGATTCCTGATATTCATAATAAAACGGACCTCATCTCTGAGGATGGTATGAATATGGGGAACTGCGACTTACGCTTACATGGACATTAAATTAAAGGTTGGTAATGTTTGTAACAGACGAGTGAACCAACGCGCCTTTTTCAAGCGATTTATGTACAGGACACTTATTAGCTATCTCGATGATCTTTGCTTCGAGTGTGTCATCATCCAAACCTTCAACATGAATTTCACGATTAAACACATCAATCTTACCGCCATCAGATTGCTTTTCATGGGTGCACTCTTCGCAGTCTTTAGCATGAATTTTCTGGTGTGAAACGTTTACTGTAATGCGACCTAGGTCGAGTTTCTTAAAACTCGCATACATACGTAAGGTCATGGACGTACAGGCTCCTAGAGACGCTGCAAGATAATCATAGGGTGACGGGCCAGAATCCAATCCCCCAACAGATTTAGGCTCATCTGCAAAAAGATTATGACTGCCAGCAGCAATCGTATTTTGAAATTTTCCCATACCTGTTTCACGGACACGCGTGATACCCTGCTCCACGAGTTCATTGGTGCTTGAGGTCTTGGTAATATATTTATCGCTCCAAGAGGCAATCATAGATGCAACGAAATCTGCATCCTCATCACGACTGACAAGGTGGTCGGCATGATCAAGCGAGATAAAACTTTTTGGATGTTTGGCTGCTACAAAAATCTTAGATGCATTTTCGACGCCAACTGTTTCATCAATTGGCGAGTGCATAACCATCACAGGTTTATGCAGCTTGGCAACTTTTTCCAGCACGTCATTGTTTTGAAGGTCATCGAGAAACTGTTTTCTGATGGAAAACTCACGACCACCAAGACTTACAGTTGCTTCACCTTGCGTGTTAATGTCGTCTAGTTTCGTACCAAAATTATGGGCAACATGTTCTGCTTCAGCAGGAGCCCCAATGGTTACTACTGCTTTTATTTCAGGGATATCACTTGCAACGGAAAGCACTGCTGCGCCTCCTAGGGAATGCCCTATGAGAATGCTTGGTGCATCAAAATGTTCACGCAAGTAATCAGCAGCAACTTTCAAATCTTCCTGATTTGATGAAAAGTTTGTGGAGGCAAAATCGCCACCACTTTTGCCAAGCCCGGTAAAATCAAAACGCAAAACTGCCAAACCGCGCCGGGCCAACTCACTTGAAATACGACGTGTTGCATGAAGTTCTTTTGAGCACGTAAAGCAGTGCGCAAAAATTGCATAGGCATGAATTGCACCATCGGGGATATCAAGTCTTGCAGATAACTTTGCGCCTTGGCTACCATCAAAATCAACACGCTGTGTAGTTGTCATTTTTCATTTTCCGTTTGCTTAAATATTCACAGGATGTAGATATGGAAAGAGCCTATTACAATTGGAAAATAAAAACAAACGATCACGAAGCAGTGTGATTACTTCAATTCTACTCTTTTAGAATTGAATCAAGTTGAGCCTGCTCTTCTTTGGTGAGTACAGTAACTGTTGGCTCTGATTTTTGGGGTTTTGAAAACACCCTAAAGAGAGCAAAAAATCCACCAAGTAATGTAATAAACGGGATGCCCCATAATAGAAGTGTATGCCAGCCAAACCGTGGTTTGAGTAATACGAACTCCCCGTAACGCTCAACCAGATAATCAATAATCTCTTCATCGGTTAAACCCTCAACGAGTTTTTCACGCACAAGAATGCGTAAGTCTCTTGCAAGGTGTGCGTCAGAGTCATCTATCGATTGGTTTTGACAAACAAGGCATCGAATATTAACCGACAACTCGCGTGCACGTTGTTCTAATACCGGATCATCCAAAATTTCGTCCGGGTTCACGGCAAATGCATTGGTAACAAAGACAAGCAGAAATGAGATTGCAATGACTACTCTATGCATTGGCAAGCTTCCCTTTTTCTTTCGCTCGTTTTGGCGCACCAACGCGCAAACGTTGATCTGTCAAAGAAAGTGCAGCGCCAAAAGCCATCAAAATTGGACCAAGCCAAACCAGCAATACCAAGGATTTCCACCATGAACGAACAACTGTTGCGCCTTGTTCGTCGGTTTCTCCTACTGACACATAAAGCTGTGAGAACCACATAGTTTGAATTGAAGCCTCAGTGGTTGTAGAGCCATGTCCTGTATAAAAGCGTTTGGCAGGTGTTAAAATGATGTCTTCCCCATCTTCTCTACTCGCCGTCAACTTCAACGTGTCTTGAATATAATTAGCATATTGAAATTGGTTTGCTCCGCTATGCGTAAGAGTAAACTCGCCCATGGTAAAACTCTCACCTGGCTTCAAAGACGCACTGTCTTCAAGACTGAAAGCTGTTGCTCCAACAATGCCTAACACCATGACACCCATTCCAAAATGAGCAAATGCTGTACCCCACATAGAGCGCGGCAAGCCTTTTAATCTCGCCATGCTTGTTCCAAAATCAGTTTTGAATATGCCAGACCGTTGGACAATTTCTGCAAACGCGCCAAGCATGACCCATACAGAAAGGCCAATTGCCATAACTGCTAGATATGGACCATCCTGTGTATAGGCAAGAATGAGGATTACACTTAACACCGCAACACAGGCGACAAAGAACAGGCGTTGCATAACTGGATAAAAATCACTTCGCTTCCACGACAATAGCGGCCCAAATGGAACCAGCAATAATATTGGAATCATAAGTGGTCCAAATGTGAGATTAAAATATGGGGGACCAACTGAGATTTTGGCATCGTTCCATGCTTCAATAAAAAGCGGGTAAAGTGTTCCGATCAAAACGGTCGCGCAGGAAACTGTCAAAAAGAGATTATTGAATACTAAAGCACCTTCACGCGATATTGGCTGGAATAATCCACCCTGCTGAAGCGTATTTGATCTCAGCACAAAGAGCGATAAAGAACCGCCAATAAAAAACACCAATATAAGTAGAATGAATACCCCACGTGTTGGGTCGGATGCAAAACTATGCACGGATGTTAAAACACCCGATCGCACGATAAACGTCCCTAGCAATGATAGAGAGAATGTTAAGAGTGCAAGCAGAATAGTCCAAATTTTTAGCGCATCACGCTTTTCCATAACGACTGCCGAATGGATGAGCGCCGTACCCACAAGCCAAGGCATGAAGGATGCATTCTCAACCGGATCCCAAAACCACCAGCCGCCCCAACCAAGCTCGTAATATGCCCAGTAAGAGCCCATCGCAATACCAGCCGTTAAAAACAACCACGCAAGCAAAGCCCAGGGGCGCACATACCGCGCCCAAGCACCATCGATGCGCCCAGAGATCAGTGCAGCAACTGCGAATGAGAACGTCAATGAAAAACCAACATAGCCAACGTATAAAAGTGGCGGGTGAATTGCTAATCCAATATCTTGGAGAATTGGATTAAG
>CAZXZQ010000063.1:0-11355 GCA_964645215.1 uncultured Rhizobiaceae bacterium
GTGCTTTTACCCCATCCGCAGCTTTATGCTGGCTGGCGCACTTATCCCGCTTCACTATACGTATTTCCATTTTGCTTCGCGCGATATGGAGGAGATTTATCATTATGGCATTGTGTGGCTTATCTGGTTGCCAGTTTGGCTCTTGCTATGCATTGAGCTACTCAAAACGGGACTGATTTTTAAACGAGGGAAGTTAGCAAAGTGAGGGGTGGTAACAGCATATATGTCATTATCCCGACACTGAATGAAGAAAAAGCAATTGGCAATGTGATTGGCGACATCCCAGATTGGGTGGATGGCGTAATCGTATCTGATAGTGGCTCACAAGACGATACCGTTAGAGTCGCAAGATCGTTTGGGTCTGAGGTGGTGCAATCATCCGGAGGATATGGCTCTGCTTGTCTTTCTGGAATTGACGCTTTGCCGGAATGTGATCTTGTTGTTTTCCTTGATGGAGACTATAGCGATTATCCTGAACAAATGGACCAACTTGTTGATCCAATCATTGAAGGCAAGGCTGAATTGGTCATTGGTTCACGTAGGTTAGGGAAGGCCGCAAATGGGTCACTGACGCTACAACAAAAATTTGGTAACTGGCTTGCCTGTTTCTTAATCCATTTGTTTTGGCGTGTGCGCTATACTGATCTTGGTCCGTTTCGTGCAGTCGAACGTAAAGCACTTAAGCAACTTAAATTGAGTGATCCTGCTTTTGGATGGACGGTTCAAATGCAGCTTCACGCTATTCAAGAAAATATCAAGACTATCGAAGTGCCAGTAGATTACAGAGTGCGTATTGGGTACTCCAAAATCTCAGGAACATTGCGCGGAAGCATGCTTGCGGGCTATGCGATTATCGGAACAATCCTTAGCTCAAGCATAAAGCGGTATTTCCGCTAGCTAGCATATCTTCCGGCTGCATGTGCAAGCATGGTGTATATCTTGCCTTGGTCAGACGTTAGATAGGCATGGATTGCTTGTTCTGATGTGCCTTGGTCAGATGCCTGTCTTAGACGATCTTCAAAGTCTTTCACATAGCCATCAACGCCGTTTTTAAACTCTAGGTTAAGCGTATAGTTTTGAGCAATCTGATCAAAGAGAAGTTTGCCATTTAAGTTATACAAATTACGTGAGAATAGGTTGTTTTCACCATCTCTATATCGGGTCCATAAATCTGAAACCACTCGGTTATCTATCGCGTTTGGAATGTCTGCTGACAGGTTTTTAAGGGATGGCGTTGCAGAGATTGGTGTGCCTTTTGCGTTTGAAGGTGCGTTTTGCTCAGGCTCTTGCGATGCGCGTCTAAGCAGATCGCTTACCCAGCCATTGCCTTCTTTTGTCGCTTCAGCATTTGGTGCCGGACTGATTGGTTGCGTGCTTTTGAATGGAATACGCTTGTCGGCTGTTTCTTCAACCGCAGGCGGGAATGGTCTAGAAGGTGCAATCACAGGCGCCGGTTTTGGTGTTGGAATTCGTGGCTCTGGCGCTGCTTGCGGTAAGCGGGATACAGGCGCAGGCGAGGGCGCTTGTATTGGCGCAGCTGGCTCTGGTTGAGCGAATGTAATAGCAGGTTTTATCGATTCACTCGCTGGCTTTGTGTCCAGCATCTGGCCTGAATCTTCGATAATTTTTGTGAGGTCTTTTAATGCAGAAATTTGATCCGTAACAACTTTACGCATTGCATCCGCACTTTGAGCGGTTTCCTCTGGTAGCTCCAGTACGCCGCGGCGCATTTCTTCGCGTGTTTGCTCTAGCTCTTTGCGCATTTCAACCGCCGCGCCGCGCATTGAACTTACAGTTTCATTAAATCGCGCTGTAGCATCATCAATTGTAGATGAGATATCAGATGTAACCGTGCCGCTTAGCGTGCGGGATGTTTCGCCCACTTGCTCCACAAGCGCATTTACAACACTACCAAACGAATTGACTGTGTTGTTTAGTTCATCGCTACGATTTGCAATGGTAGCTGAGAGTTCATGTAGGGATGCTTGTTTGCTATCAACTGTAGCTTCAAAATTGCTTTGCGTATGATCAATAAGGCGCGTGGCTTCTTGCAGGTTATTGCCCTGGACTTCAACACGGTGCGCAATTTCATGCATGCCTTCTAAGATATTCGTGGATGACGCCTTTAATTTTGAATAAACATTTTCTGACAAGGTTGTCGATGTCGACATTGCTTCTTGTGATTGATGAATAAGGTTTGCGAATTGTTCAGCTTGCTCCATCAGATTGGAGCGCATTGTCGTAAGGTTGAATGCAGTATCTTCGGATAGCTTTTCAAGAACACTTCTTGAGTCCCCAAGGTTATTAAAGAGGGTTGTTGTGTTCGTACTAACGGTTTCTGAAATATCCGTAAGTCTTTTAGATATCACGGAACTAACAGATTCAAGATTAGCGGCAATTGGTGCAGCTTGATGATCAATGATATTCGTAAGGTCATTTGCGCGCTCAGAAAGGAGCTTGTTGAACTGAGCAGTTTTATAATCAAGTTGAGAGCTCATTTCGCCAATTCGGTCTGAAAACGTATTTGAAAGACCTTCGGCGCTGTTATCAATAAACTTGCTTGATTCAGCAACGGCTTTAGAGATCGTGCCAAGCAGGTTGCTTTTGCCTTTCTCCAAATTGTTTTCAAGAATTTGACTGCCCGCAGTAAACTGTTTTTCAACCGCAGATAGGCTGTTATTTAGAGCTGTACTAATGTCAGCTGTGCTGCTGTTTAAGATATCAGTGATGTTCGTGTTGTTTTCTTCTGCAGTTGCTTTCAAGCTTGATAATGCATTGTCAAACCTGCTTGTGCTGCTGTTGAGTAGGTTTTGTAATGCCTGTTTTTCTTCAGCAAATTGGGCCTGCAAGTTAGAGTTATGCCCAATCAGTGTATTGGCTATGGCTTCACCGCTTTCAGACAATTTCTCATTTAAAATAGCATTCTGTGATGTCATCGCTTCTGAGATGTTTTGCGCACCTTGAGACATAGACGAGCTGATTGTATCGCTTTGCGAAGTTAAAATATTTTCTAGGTTTTGAGTGCCTTCATTTACAGTCGCGCTGATTTGCTCTGCTGAAATTGAAAGTTTATTGTCCATATCAGTCGCTGTAGACTGAATGGTGTCGATGTTCTTACCGACACTGTTTGCAAACTCAACGGTGCTTTTCTTAAGCGTATCTTCAACAGACTTGGAACGCAGTGAAATAATCTCTTCAGCTTGCTTAGTATTTTCTAGCAATGCATTTGTTGAGACCTCAAGTTTGCCAACAGTCGTATCAACATGCCCCACAAGTGTTTCATCAAAATTAGAAAGGCGAAGATTGAGTGTTTCATCTATCTGTGTGCTGCGATCAGCAAGTAATTTATCTAACTCTTCAGCACGCATGCCAAGGGAGGAGACAAGTTTCTCGCCAATGGTAGTCATCGAGTTATCAATTTGAGTAAGCTTGTTGCCAATGCTTGTTTGGATAATATCGCCAGAATCTGCAATACGTTCGCCGAACTCAAGGGCACGTATGCTTAAACTGTCTTCAAGGTTCTTGGTTGTATTTTCACCTTGGCGAACAAATTCATCGACCATTTTTTGCTGAACAACATCGATTGAATCAATAAGCTCTGTGCTTTTGTCTGCAATGTTAGCTGTGCCTGAATTCAGTATGGATGAAACTGATTGCCCTGCATTTGCTAGAATAGAGCTTAAGTCGGTTGTTTTCGTATCAATGGATTGCTCAAATGCCTGTTTGCCAGCATCAAGTTTTTCTTCAATAGCAACAGAGGCTTTTTGGAAACTCGCAGTGCGGGTTTCAAGCAACTTAGCAACAACTTGGCCGGCAGAAACAACAGATTCTGCCATTTCCTTAGCTTGTTTATCTGTTGAACTGCGCACCGTTTCATCAATGCGTGTCGCAGTGGTTTCAAGTTCAGAAGCGAGGTTTGTGTGTGTTTTGTTGATTGCTTCTTGAAGCTTATCAGCATGTACAACAATCTCTTCACGTTCAGAACTAATCTCTTCAACCAGCCTACGAAGTTTTGTTTCAGAATCGCCATATGAACGCTCAATGTTCATAACTTCGTTCTGGATCATATATTCAAGTTCACCTGCGCGCGCGATTGCTCGCTCAACGCCTTCACCAATTGCAGCAACTTCACGACGCACAGCTGTACCAACTGATGTAACTGAATCTATTGCAATGGATTCTGGTTGTAATAATTGCTTTGCAGCACTCAACATCAGGTTTGTTGAATATTTCATGTCATGCGAACGTTTTACCAAAATGGCACACGACCAGATCACGATAAGTGACACGAATACAATCGCTGCAAATATCAGCAATGGCTGATTGCTTATGATTGAAGGAATATTAAAGGTGCTTGGCAGAGTGTCATAGATTGTGTTGTACCCAACATACGCACAGCCAGCGAGCCAAACCAAGGTAAAGATTGTTGCAAGCGGAAAAACAAAACTTCTTGGTTTGTTTGAAATTGAGTAAAGCAGAGAATTAATCTCAGAATTATGCTCATCATTTGCGGGCAGAGGCAAAGCTTGTGATGCAGTTGATGATATGTCCAAATCTTCAGCCGCGGCTGCTACGCGTTCTGAGGGTAGGGAGACCTCGTCACCTGAATTTGTGTTTGACATAATGTCTTCACTAATTTCAGCGATACGCGCCTCTAGATCATCTGTATCTAGTTCAAATTCAATATCTTTCTCAAGGCCCACCGTTACTGGTTCCTCAAGATTAACTGCTTTATCTAGCTCAGCATCGATTTCATCAATAGCTTTGCTGTTTGTCTTTTTACTGGCCTTCGCCATGATACTACTCTTGCCTCGAATGAATTTCTTGGTAATAAAAATTACCCCGCCATATTATAATTTGCCATAAATACTTATTTCAAACAACAAATTGGAGGCGGTTTTCCCTGAAGTCTTAAAATAAGGTTAACGTGAAAGTTATATAATATCATGCGATTTTTGCCATGCTTTTCTCTAAATTAACAAATAATTTCAGAAATTCAGTTATTACCAACGTAAATTCAGGGAGTTTATATCATGGGAATGGCTTTAAAGGCTGATGTTACCAAAGCGTGTAGTCAATCTGGCACTCAAAAACCGGTTGATTTAGTTCATTTATCAAGAATGACGATGGGTGATAGAAATCTTGAACTTGATTTACTAAAAATGTTCTCAGCTCAAATATGCCAATACCAAAATAGTTTGCAAGCTTGCGAAGATGTATCTGAAATTAAACGCGCTGCACACACCATTAAAGGGGCGGCACGTGCTATTGGCGCATTCCGTCTTTCTGAAATCGCAGAAAATGCCGAAGAAACTGGCATTGCTGATAAAGCTGTTTTTGCTGGTGAGATGATGGCAATTAAAGACTATATTGCTGAACTTGTAAGTTCTCACTGATTTCTCTACTGCCTGCACAATCATAACTTGACTGTAACGCAATTCTTGTTAAAGCCTAGCGCAGAAACACGTATTAGGCTGAATGGAAACAAGAATGGCTAAAATTACCTATATTACGCACGATGAACAGAAATTCGAGATTGATGCTGCCAATGGCACAACAGTCATGGAAAACGCGATCAAGAATTCTGTGCCGGGAATTGAAGCTGAATGTGGTGGTGCATGCGCCTGTGCCACGTGCCACTTATATATTGATGAAGCATGGGCAGAAAAAGTAGGCTCCCCTGAAATGATGGAAGAGGACATGCTTGATTTTGCCTGGGAGCAGAAATCTGGTTCTCGTTTGTCATGTCAGGTTAAAATTACAGACGAACTTGATGGCCTGATTGTTCACATCCCTGAGAAACAGGCTTAATCGCTTTATTGTTACCGCGTTGATTTGATTATGATGGTATGAATATCCATAGTCATGGAGGTTTATAATGGTTCGTTTTTTTGCTGTATTGTCAGTTTTGCTCATTTCTAACTTATCTGCTTTAGCAGAAACAGTTACATTTAAAGCATCAGATGGTATTGAAATTACTGCGGAATTTCTGAAACCTGATGCGAGCTACAATGCTGTTATTGTGCTTTTCCATATGGCAGGTGCAAGCAGAGGCGAATATCGCGATATTGCTCCCACCCTCAATAAACTTGGTTATGCAACACTTGCTGTTGATCAAAGATCTGGCAGTGCTTTTAATGGCATTAAAAACGAAACTGCGGCAAGAGCAGGTAGCGGTTTAGGCTTTGCAGATGCAATACCTGACCTTGAAGCTGCATCCGTTTGGGCAAGGGCTAATTCTGGTGCGAGATTAGTTGGCGTTATGGGATCATCTTACTCTTCGTCATTGGTTTTGGTTTTAGCAGGGCAAGATTCTGAGTTTGCAGACGCTGTAATGTCATTTTCACCTGGTGAATATTTTGGCGACAGGCAATTTGTTTCAAAGGCACTGCCAAATATTACTGCTCCCGTATTTCTAAGTGCAGCGAGGGGCGAAGCAGGGCAATGGAAGCCGTTTGCTGACAAAATTAATAGCTCGGTTACCGGATTTGTGCCCAAAGGCAGTGGTCGGCATGGTGCAACCGCGCTTGTTAGCAGTGATGGGCCAGAATATTGGGTTGCTTTAAAAACATTTCTCGCCGATCATCTACCTACGCAATAAAGGCGAGGCGATACAGTAAATGAATGTCGTAGACGCAATTTTTCTATTTATCGAGGTTTGGGTAATCATTGGGGCAATCATTGCCTTGGTCTTTCTGACAATTGGAATTGACCGTATTGATGATGATGCAAAGGGGGCTTACGTATTTAGAATTTTATTGGTTCCAGCAATCTTGCTCATCTGGCCAATGGTTTTATACCGCTGGTATATTCTTGAATCTGGAAAAGATAATTGGGGAAAACGCCATAAACCGCCGCGAAATGCACACTTTTGGGTAGCGATTGTATTTGCTCTCGCAATACCTCTAATCATAATTGTTGGCCTTTCCCAGAGACAAATCTGGCCTGCTGATTTTGTGCCTCAGAAGCTCTCAATGTTAGAGGAGCAGGTAGAATGAGCGTTAAATATATTCCCGTTCAATGGAACCCAAACAAGTGGAAATACAATGCCATAATGTTGGCTGCTGTGTTCCTTTATCTCTTTGTATTCATTGAGTTTACTCCGAAAATTATTGATAATGAGGGCAAGATTAACGCTGCCGTTCACAATGCGCGGGCATTTGGTTCCTGTGCATTCCTGATGCTAACCGTCATTCTTTGTATTGGTCCACTGGCAAGGCTTGATACACGCTTTTTACCACTTCTTTATAACCGTCGTCATTTTGGTGTGATGACCGTATTTGTTGGTATCACGCATGCAGGTTATATCGTAAATTGGTATTTTGCTTTCTCACCATCAAATAAATATGAAGCACTGCTTTTTGCAAACACGAGTTATGGTCAATTGGCTGGATTTCCATTTGAAGTGTTTGGGATATTTGCGCTTATATGTTTGGCAATTCTTGCTGCCACCAGTCATGACTTCTGGCTCAAGTTTCTGACACCGCGCATATGGAAACGCATTCATTATCTCATTTACGCGGCATATATATCGGTCGTTGCACATGTAAGTCTGGGTATTTTGCAAGATCAGCAGAACCATACGATCACGGTGATATTTATCATCGGTGCTTTGACCGTTGCTGTTCTGCATTTGGTGGCAGCGTTTCATGAACGTAAGCACGGAGACAAGCTTGAAGAACGAACCGATTGGGTGAAGGTATGTGATACGGCAGACATGCATGAGGGATTTGCAAGTGTTGTTCAACTCTCTGACGGTGAGCGCGTGGCGGTGTTTTTGCATGAAGGGAAACTTTCAGCAATTTCCAATGCATGTGCGCATCAAAATGGGCCGCTGGGCGAGGGGAAGATCATTCGATGTCTAGTGACATGCCCATGGCACGGGTTTCAATATAATGTAACTGATGGGCGTTCTCCGGCACCCTTTACCGAGATGGTTCCAACCTACCGTGTTAGCATCCAGGACGGTGCAGTTATGTTTGATCCGGACGCCAATCCACCAGATACGTTCATTGAACCAGTGCCGCTAGAATTAGCCGGGAGTAAAGCGAAATGAGTGAGAAAAAGAAACCGTTTTTCGTCGGATATCTCAATCCACCCAAGAAACTTCAGGATTTTCTGCTGATTATATCTATTGTACTTGTGTCGAGCTTTGGTGCGGCATCAATACTTGTAGGTGCAACGCAGGATGACCCCGGAGCTGCTGGGTTTAGGTTTGATTTTGGCCGCCAAACTGTCACTGGAATTGTTCAGGCAGAGCCTTATCCTTTGCTTTATGTGACGCAAGGCAGTGAGCGGATTAAAGAGGGCCGAACCATTATGCTAACAGGACCGGGTAAAACCGGTGTTATGGGTAATATCAAGACCATGGAAGGCGCGGTGATAAAAGCGAATGGTATTGTCCTGAAACGTGGCGAGCTTGATATGCTTCAAGTCGGGCGTGGCAAAAAAGCAGTTGAACTTGTTGAAGAACGCGATGTCATTCCTGAAAGTGAACAAATCGGCAAGTGGCGTCTTCAGGGCGAAATCTGTGATGGTAAATGTCTGGCAGGTGCCATGCAACCGGGACGGGGTCTTGCCCATAAAGCTTGTGCTATTTTGTGCGTCTTTGGTGATATTCCGCCTGTGTTTGTCTCCTCGCAACCGATTGAGGGACAGGAATTTTTGTTGATGGGCGATATCAATGGCGGCCCGCTTTCTGAACTAACCTATGATTATATGGGGCAGTTTGTTGAGATTGATGCCACAATCGAGCGCCGAGGCGATTTGCTGGTCATGCTGGTTGATCCAGCAAATGTGAAAGTGGTCGAATGATACACGCACTGAAATTGATCATTATCGCATTTACTGGGGTTGTACTGCTTTACCTGTCGCGGTTCTGGATCTTTGATCTATGGGACAGGCCGGGCCTCTTCGGCTGGAAGCAATTGCCACCGAATGGCGGATTGCTCAATCGATGGCTACGCCAAATGAATTTTGATGTTGCAGATTTGCGCTTTCTCGCCAATTACGAGTTGCTCATCTGGGCCATTGGTGCATTTCTAGTGCTTACGGCGCTGCAAAAGCTTTTTGACAAACTTGGTGCGCATTAGTTCTACTGTTTCGGGAAATAGTCCTGACAATCACCTTCACGATAAACGTCTGTAGTCGCGCAGTGGAGGGCGCCACCACAAGCCTTGGCCGTTTCAGCGGTTAGCTGAAACGAAAAGCCAATGCGTTACAAATAAGCGTTTGGCTTACTGTTTCGGGAAATAGTCTGTTAGATCACCTTCACGATAAACGTCAGTTGTTGCACAATGAAGGGCTCCACCAAACGCATATGCGTCACGGAACGGAATTGGAAGAACCTCAAGCCCCATCTTATCAAACTGCTCCATCTGGTTAACTTCAGACGCTTCACAGCAGACGGTTTTTTCATCCACCATCAATACGTTCATGGAAAGCCATACGGATGAATAGCAAAGCGGTGGCGGTGTATTATGTGCCGGGCGCGCCGAGTCTACAATTTCCCAATCATTTCTATGGAAGAACTCACGCTGATCGTCAGGCAGGCGACGTTCAGGATTGTTGATGATGAGGCCCGGGCGAATAGGCGTAAACGTAGCATCAATATGGATCGGGTAAGGGTCGCCTGGGAAGTTCACAGCACGTACGCGATGATCTGGGTAATGACGACGTAACCAATCAATGCCTTTCAGATTGGTCGTGAAGCCGTGCTGCACAATCAAATCTTTGCCGAAACGCAATACGTCAGCGGCGTCAAACATTGGCTCTTCTTCTGTTGTCACGAAGAACTTGTCAGCGGTCCATTCAAGGCGTTTTTCAACGCCAATTGTGTCTGCCAGATAGTCCATGCGGTAAGAAGCATCTGTCATGCGTGGTTTAGGTGCGGAGACGTGGCGGAAGTCCGGGTCTTCCTCAAAATATTGCTGCATCAGATCACGGTAACATAGATATTCGAAAAAGCGGCAGCGATACGACATAGTCGCTTCGAGCATCTCTTTACCAACAGTGAGAATAACATCACGCGGCGGCATGCAGCCGAAAGAAGATGGGTTTTTCCAATCTGGCGTGGAAACCGGTTGCGAAAAATCTATTGGCGTAGGGCGGTCTACTCTTACGCCACGGCTTTCAAGCACTTTGGCAAAATTATTGAGTTGTTCATTCGCCTTATCAACCGTTTCTTGAGTGCGCGGCCCCCATTGGCCCTTCATGTCGCTGTCTTCAGGAACCTTTGCATCAAGGGCAGGTTCAGACGGCGGGATCATACACCCGTCTGCAACACCAACAATCACGTGTTTTAGCGGAGACCATTCGTCCCAAGATTTTACAACGGTAGGTTTTTGCTCACTCATAACATTCCCCAAATTTCAAATCTGATGTTAAGATTACACCTAGTTTAAAAGCTTGGGTAAATGCAAGTCGATAAACGTCAAACTAGTGACGTAATTTGGGACATTGGTAATTGTCTAATGACAGGATTTTTATGATTTTTCCCGAGGAATTGCCTGGTTTCGGCTATGCTTTACAATGCTTTGGATGCGATCTTTTTCGTCTTGATCAAACTGGAGTTGTTCAGCATGATGTTCTTCAAAGAGAATGCTAAATGCTTCAGAAACTTTTTGACGCATGCTTGAGCAATCATCTTCAGGTTTTAGTCTTGAAATCTCATCTTCCATTCTGAGTGCATAACTATCAGCAATGGCCAAATGTACAGCCTCATGCGCACGTGCATAATTTTCTAAACTTGACCATGCTTTTGCAACATCACGCTTTACGCGCCTGATATTTGCATGCCTAGGTAAGGTAACTTTTGCACGTACATTTACACGCGCTTTCTCAACGCGGCAGCCACCACCGAACGCTGCGTATGAAATTGAGGGTTGCATTTGAAGGTCAGTAGAAGCGAGCGCTTTGCCAACGCCAGCAACATTTGGACCGTGCAATTCAATCTGGTTGTCGACTTCTTCAAAAGTGTCGCCATTGACCGTGTAATAACCAACGCTGAATACCGTTCTTTCTCCAAGCGAATTACATGCGGCGAGCAATGCTGCCACAGATAGAAAGCCGTATTTGAAGAATTTATTGTTCATTATAAAGCCAAACTTCTCATAATAAGTATATAGTACATGAGGTTTATTGCCAAAAAGTCAAAGCAATTATTATTTATTGGACCATACAAACTCGTTACCATTTTCAGGGTTTCGCGGGATTAACCTCGATAATGCCAGTGAAACCAGAGACATGCCTGCACCTGCAAAAAACACTGCCGCAGGTGACAAAAGCCACAATAACCCGAACAATACAGGGATGAATACGGCAGCAATATGATTGATGGTAAAGGCAACGCCTGCA
>CAZXZQ010000064.1:0-11263 GCA_964645215.1 uncultured Rhizobiaceae bacterium
CAAGTGATACATGTGGGTATTTCCCTAAGGAAATCATGCAACGCTTTCCTGAAAAAGAATAACGAAAACGCCAGAGTTTGCCACCTGTAGATTTTACCAGTAAAGACAATCCTGTGTCGGCATTCAGGGTGTAGTCTTTGTCTTTCGGCTTTGCGTTTTTTATCTCTATATTTGAGAGCATGTGTGTTCGAGTCCTCTTTTTTCCTTCGTCAAAACATATACCAAATGTATACCACTTTGTTTGCAATGGGACGAAACAAGGCGAAACAGCGTGAACATCTATTATAGAGAAAATAATAGAAAGTCATGAAACGTGAAACCAGATGAAACACCATAAAACGTTATCTCTGATTTCTTCCTGTCCGCCATTTTACAATTCTGTATAGATTCTCCCAAAAACGTAAATGGAACAGAGGCTTGCGGAGTTCGAAATCCTTCATTGCGACAATAGGCCAAACGGTTATCGAATGCCAGTTTAAGGACGGTTCTTTTGTCTTCTAAACGATCAGAAGCCCATAGTTTCCAAGGGTTTGACAGGAACTGAAGGGCGAGTTCGAACATTTCATCAAAGGGGCGTTGCGGAGCTGTGCCATTTTCGAGCTTTTCGGCCTTTAAGAGCTTGTCTTTTTCCAGCCTGTCGATGCGGCGGCTGAATGCGGTAATGGCTGTATTGGATTCGGCATCGGCAATTTTGTCCATCATGGCTTCAATTTGCTTGTCGAGCTTCAGAATATCGTGGCGCAAAACCTTCTTCATGTCATTAAGGCTTGCCAGACGTAACTCCCATTCGCGTTTGAAGATGATTTTGAGATAATTGAATAGCTTTTCTGACGGGCGCATTTGTTTCAGGAGCGTTTCAAACTGCCCCTCTATTGCAGCGCGTTTGATGGATTTGCGGTAACTGTCACAGCCCTTAGTGAAGCACATGTAATAAGCATGCTTTGCGCCTGTTTTTGATTTTGAGAAGCAGGAAGTCATGGGATTGCTGCAATCACCACAGGTGATGAAGCCACGCAGTGGGAACTCTGTATTGATGTCCTTGCGTGCAGGAACACGAGAACCTTCCTTGATGCGTTGTTGAATGCGCTCAAAGTCTTCCAGACTTACCAGCCCTTCATGATGACCTTGGCGGAGCGATATATTCCAAGCAGGATATTCAATATAGCCTGAATAGATATGGCGGGTCAGAAGACGAAGTACATCTTCATAGCGAACCTTTTTGCCTTTCTTCCATCCAACGAAGTCAGGCTCACTTTCCAGATAGCGTTTTACTTCTGCCTGCGTTTCATAGCGCCCAGAGGCAAAGCCTTGTAAAGCTGTTTGTATGATAGTTGCTAGCGGTTCATTACGAACTAGCAAATTGCCGTGTGATGGGTGTCTTTCGTATTTATAGCCTAATGGTGCAGCAAAGCACCAATAACCGCCAGTAAGACGTGCCCACATTCGGTTCTTGGCAGTCTCGGCAATCTTGCGTCTTGTATGTTCTGCATTAAGTGCCTGCATACCTTCAAAATAGCGCCCGTCTGAATCCTGTCTGAAGTCCATATTCGGACTGTCCATCTGCGCACCCGTTTCATAAATGGCATCGCGTAGATCAAGATAGGCGCGAATATCACGCGCGAGACGACTGATATCATCGAACACAACGACATAATTTTCTGCTGACTTACTTCTCTTGAGGAATTGGATAAGTTCTTTAATGCCCGGACGATCAATCAGCTTACCTGACACTGCACGGTCATAGAATACACGTTCGACTTCAACATCCTTGTAACTGCAATATTCTCTACAACGTGTTTCTTGAGAGCGAAGGCCATCGCCTTTGCGGGCTTGTGCCTCTGATGATATTCGACAATACAACAGTGCTTTTACAGCCTGCGGAGTATTCTGGTTAAACTCTCCATATGCTTGACTCATACATCACTCCTTTCAGAAGTATTTTCCTTTTCAAAATCGTATTGTAGTGGCGGCGTTTCTTGTTCGCTCAATTGTGTAAACTCTTGTTGCAGCCCACCATTGTCTTTCTGGGCAAGCTGAACGGGATGAACACCAAACCCGATATCTATAAAGTTGATCACAATTGCACCGATGATTTCAATCAATTCCCGCTTTCTTTCATCAGAAACTTCTGGATCATCTATTGCGGCTTGATAATAATCGACATCAATCCCAACGGATGGACGGTCAAGCTTGATGCTTTTTGTTAATTCATCAGTTGTGTTTTCTTTGTTTCTTCTTTCAATCTTTTTCATGTCCAATGCGCAGTTTCCTCATATTTTAGTTATCCAAACTACATTCAGTTCTCCTTATCCTTGAATGAGAACAAAAATAGAACATACATTTCATTCTCAGACAAGGATTTTAAGGGTTTTGTTGCTGTGATGATTTATCGTCGGACAGAATGGTTCTGTGTCTGCTGCTGATCATGACCGCCTGTACGACGGGATTGCTTGAAGTCATCACGGCTTTGCTGCGATGTCACGTTCTGCGATTGCTCCAGACCCTGCTGGCGTTTCAGATCATTGATCATACCATAGGCTTCACGACCTAATTCTGAAACACGTAGTAAATCAGACTGTGAGAAGTTTTGAGTATCACGGGGATTACCTTGGTTATCCGTATAAGTTTTTGCAAGCGAGGTAGTGTAATAAGGGCCTTTATCACTTTCATTGCGCCAAACAGTAGCCTTTAAGCTTCCATCCCTTACGACTAGCTCAGGTTTGTTTCCTTGGCTTTGTGAGTTCTCATTATTGTTTTGCTGTTGGTTTGTATTTTGAGTTTGATTTTGCATGTTGTCCATCTTGTCTCCTTTATTGATGGTTGTAGGATTAGTTCGACTAATACGTTGGGCAGTTCTTCTTTCCTTTGCTAATGCCTGATAATGGCTCTCAGCTTTGATTGAGTGCGATAAGGCAGGTGATGGTTTGAGTTCAGGATAGGGTTTATGGTTTCTGACCATGTGTGACCCTTGTGAGCGATTACGCCTTTTGGCTTTAAAAGCGTCAAGATTGTTACGGCGCTCCGCTTCTGTTTTACCTTCATCAGCTAATTGTTTTGCATGCAACGGGCATCGTTTGGTTTCAAAGCACTCTGTAAGCTTGGGGACTTTTCCAATTAGTGGATTGTCATTAGCAAGCTCTGGTAATTCTTGCGCATATGAGAGGCGTGAACGGCTTTGCTTGTTCTGCGTCAATCATTTTCCTTTCAGGTGTCAATGCGTGACCAATAGCCATCGGCATATTGCGGATAATGTGTATACATCTGCGGCACAGGCTCACGGATGACTTTGCGCCAGCCATGTCCCCAAAAGGTTTTAACACGCACTTTATCTGCTGGCGGGTGATAGGGATTAGGATGATACTTGTCCGCCATCCAGCGCTGCTCATAATAAGGCTTACGATCTACATAAGCGGGCTTTGGCAATTGATCTGTAAAGAAGATCATCTTGTCAGATGCCATATGCAGGATTTCGTTCGGCTCAATCAATAGCCGTTTCATCTGGCGTGAAGTCACTGCATCTTTTTTATGATGCGAGTAATTCATCGCAGACATGATTGGATCATCGCCATTCATCATGGCAATGACTGCCTGTCGCTTGGCATGCTTGGATTTTTCTATTTGCACTTCATCTTGATAGTTCAATGTTTCAGAACCAATCATCTTGGAAAGCGTAGTGGCGGTCTCGGGATCACGCACACCAAAGTAAATTCTTAATTGCGCGGAAGAGGTAATAATATTCTCGGCATTGTCCCCTACTGCTGCCATTTGTTTTGTCGATTGGAATACAGCAACAGGACGAAGGCCAACGCCTGCACCATAAGTGAATGCTTTAGTCAGCAATGGAAACGAACCAAGCTGTGCGCATTCGTCTAAGAACATAGTGATTTGCGGACTATCAGGCTTATGTGCCTTGTATAGATACAGCGCCACAAAGAATGATTTGATAATAGGCGACCAACCTTCAATGAACTCTGCAGGTGGCATGAGTGATAATTGATAGGTTTGTTCATGCAAACACATCTGAGATAGTGAGAAGTCGTAGGGTGGAGATACAGATTCCAACAACTTATCATCAGAAAGGCAGGCAAAGCCCTTGAAAAGAACGCCCAAGATGCCCGTGAAGCCACCTGTATTATCATCTCTGGAATTGGCAATTTCTTCTTCAATACGCTTGGAGAGTGGAAACCCGCTTTCTGACATCTCATAGGCAAAGTCCAGCCATGCTTCTGAGTTGCTTGGTATAGAGTTCACGATTTCATTGAGGCGCGGAAGTGTAACGACTTTATTGAGTCTAGCTTCTGTTAGAACGATCCCTTCCAAAAGCTCTTGCGCTCTACGATCAAAGTACTCCGAATTCGAAGAGTTCGACATGGGTAAGAAATTTTGACAGAAGAGTTTAACCGATGATACAAGAGCTGGATTTCCATCAAAAATATAATCAATTGGATTAATTTTGTTGCAAGGCAACCCATGAAGTCCAAGCGGATTCCAGTGAATGCTATATTTGTTATCAGGCGTTTGATTCTGAGCAACAACCGATAACTCGCCCTTCATATCGAGCAGTATGCATGAACCATAGAAAATGCCAGAAGAGCAAATATTGTAAGCCAAAAAATCGCGTAATTTTCCAGAACGTGCGCCTGCCACCAGCAAAACTCCACCTTGCCCTGAATAGAATATTTTCCTTTTCCCATGAAAGCCAACCAATAGAGAATTACTCTGCTGGTTGAGCATATCTGCTTTCTTCAAGTCATAATAATTGGCGAATGATGCAGAGCCAAAACGATAGTGAGTGTTTTCCACCATTACGCCACCGCCTGACCATCATCAGATGAATTATCATTGGAATTATTTATCTGATTATCATTGGTGGTTTCTGCATCAAGCACATTAAAGTGTTTTGCCTGAACCACACTCATTGCCACATGAATATGTTCGCAGCCTAGGTTATGTGTTTTGATTACATCTGCAATCAAAACCTTGATGTTTTCCCATACACCCGCAAACACTTCTTCATAGGTCAGCGTCACCAAGAAGTTAAGTGCAATATCATGCTCCACAGGTCCAATTAGGTAATCACCTGACTCACTATTCACAGTCCATGTACCATCAGTAATAAATGCTACTGTGCCACCAGATTGTCTTGTTATGCTTTCCTTCAAGGTTTCATAGACATTCTCTATGGCATCATAATCAGTCTTATTGCGGTCTGCGCCAATAACGATGTGATGGAGCATGCGTAGTTCTTCAATTGGATTGTTAGTCATAGGGTTTCTCCTAAATTTAGATACAAAAAAGCCGAAGCCGTTAATCACGACCTCGGCCTGTAAAGGTTAAACTTGCGAGGATTAAATTGTAGCCAGCCCCGCGATACGCGGGACTGGCGATGTTGGATTACGAAAGTTCTTCGCTGGAGTGGAATGTTGCGATAAGCAAAGCTATTGAGAGACCGCCAAAGATAAAGAAACCCCAAACAGCTCCATCACCAGAACCATTCTGTGCTACTGACAAAGCAACCCAGCCACATAACAAGCCACCTAAGAAGTACATAATGCGTTTGCCAAACGAAATTTCACGAGTGACTTTCGTGCCTGATGCAACATGCATTTTTGATGTATCCATTATATTACCTTTCAAAATTGTATGGATTAAAATTTAAGCTGGAAAGAAGCGCATCATGATGGATGTGCTTCCTGCTAGCAGAGTGATCGACAGAATTGCGCGACATATAAAGAAGATCGCCGCTCCGCAGATTGCAAACCAGAACCAGCTCATGATGTATGCATAGGCTGATCCGTAAAAGTAGATTAGTAGACCCAAAGCCCATTCATCCGTTAAGGCTGTAAACCAAGGGGTCGTAAATAACGTGACAACCACAGCTACCACACTAGCCAACCCCTCTATGCTGGCCTTAAACCCGCTATTTGTCATTGCGTTCGAAATGCGTCACCTCTCTTTCTGGATTAATAGGCGGAAGCGACTTGCTTCCATGAGAGGTAACTTAACCTATGCGGCATAGTATCTGCGGGTGATAGCAACATAAAACTATCTAAATTTGAACTTTGCTATCGAAATGATGTAAAATAGTCAGGTATGTGACTGGCATTATGATCCAGTACTGATGAGGGAATGTGGATAGATTTACAGATAGTTTTAATGAACATGCTAATAACCTGAGAGAGGACGCAGGTCGTCAGGATTTTGACAATTTGCAACATACCCTTGCAGGCTTGGAAACTGGGCAACAGACACGCCATGGTCTTAATAAAGAGGAGCGTGACTCAATTCTTGGTAAAAAACAAAAATCTGTAGCAGAGCAAATACAAGACACGCTTGAATGGCTATTATTGAATGACAAACAATACAGACTGTCGCACAATAACCTTATTGCGGCTCTTCAAAGCGCAGAACACAAAGCAGAAACAGCGATAAACCAAATTGCTTCCCAGTTAAGTGATGCAAAAATAGAACTTGAAACTATGATTAAAAACGCTGCCAAGCTTCCAAATGGTGCTTCTGTATTTCGTGATAAAGAGGGTAAAATCAGAACTGCTGCTGGTGAAATTGTATCTGATGATTTAGCAGCGACTATTATCTGGTCTGGTAACGAACCGTCCTATGAGGAATTTAAAGCTCAAGAAGAATATACTTCCACACTTGAAGATAATTTAAATGAGGCTCGCGGAATTGAAACTGAATTAGGTAGCATCAGAGGACATGCCTCTGATAATGACAAACCACCTTCGCAAGAAGGGTTAGATGCACTCACCAGGCGTACTGACGAGTTGGAAGATCGCATTGAAGCAATTCAGAAGAATGTCATTGAACGTAATGCTGAGATTACATCTGCACCAACTGAGTTAGAACCCTCGTCTGAATCAGTCACAACTGAACAATCCATGAGTGTTGAAAAGCCAAAGCTGTAGCCAATTATTTGAATGTAAAGCTACCGCAGTGTTTTTCCATTACAGCCAGTATAACTGCGCGTGGATGAAACTTTGGGAACTTCCGCATTGCAGAAATGATATCACTGATGGTCTTTGGCTTATCTGATAAATACCATTTATCTGCGCATTCTTGAATAACCTTATCATTCTGTGCAGCGATCAATCCTGCCATGCCAATGCTGGTATCAATGTAAAACTCTTGAGTTTCTCGGTTCCATTTTAAAAATTCGGAATTTTTAAATGTCTCAGCATTTACAGAAGTTGATGTAGCAAGAATGCACACAACTAAAGCCAAAGCCTTGATAGGTGCAGCTTTGTTAGAAGAAGCTCTCGCTAAATAGCGAGAACAGAATGACGTATTTTGTTTTTTCGTTGATTTGCCACAATGATTCCGTACGATAGAGGCATCAGAAAGGCATAAAAACAAAAGCCTCAAATGTAATAACGGTGAAAAATCAAAGGGTGTGAAACCAATGAAACAAAATACGTCATTTTGTTTCAGTTTTATGCAAACCCAAACAGGAAGTTTCACCAATGGCGGATCAATCTCAACAATCAAATGGACTTACCTTATTCACCCAAAAAGGAGAACGAAAATATCTAAATGCTGTTGAACGCAGTCGCTATTATACATCTTTGGATATTATCAACTGCGAAATAGAACGCAGCTTTTGTGAGATGCTATTTTGGACAGGTTGCAGACCTGTAGAAGCGCTTATGATGACAACTGCTAGCATAGATATTGATAGTGGCTCAGTTATAATTCGAAGTGCCAAAAAACGTGGGGCTTTAAAAAACAACCATTTCAGGTCAATGCCATTACCACATAAGTATATAGAGAGATTAGACCAAATTCATTCCATCCAAGAATTGCAATGTAATCGTGATTCAAACACGCATAAGATTCTTTGGTCTTTTGCCAGAACCAAAGGATGGCGGCTAATAAAACGGGTTATGAATGAGGCTCAATTATATGGTACAAAAGCTTGCGCACGAGGACTACGACATTCACTGGGAATTCATGCTGTGACAAATCATGTTCCTGAGACACGCTTACAATGCTGGCTTGGACATTCCAGTTTGGAAACAACTGGTATTTACGTTAATGCTGTTGGTGCAGAAGATAGATTATTAGCAAGTAGGATGTGGTCAGGTATAGATTGAAGCCCGCCCATATTATGAGCAAGCTTCGTAATTTAAACTATTGAACGCTATCTGGATTATTATCGTTTGCAGCAACAATATGTTTACCCCAGAATTTAGATTCTTCTGGATAACGCATTTTAAGGATAGTCGATATTACTCTGACACGTTCAAATGCCTCACAGCGAATACGGTATTTTGCCCCTGGAACAGGAAGTTTTCTGAAATCTCGTGCCCATTCACGCCAATGTGGGATTTCCAGTTCATTGGTTTGAAGCCAAACAGGTTCATTATCGAAACCAATTACATAGCCTTTGAAATCTCTATAGGTATCCATAAAGAATTCGCGTAGCTGTTCATTATTTGCTGGCGCAAAATATGCAGAGACCTTGAGGTCTATTAAGTAATTAATATCATGCAGTTGCTGATCGGTTGTTAAGTTCACATTATTTGTGTTTTGGAATTGCATCAAATTTTCCTTTTTATGAGTTGTTTGAAACAACCGCAGCGCCACGGTATTCTCTTATTATTCCATACTCTGCACGCATCACAGGCGTATCTCACGTATCGCTAAAACTCTTTCTTATCAGTATCTTATAAGGTTTCACTTGCAACATATTCATCACTCTATGTATTATAGCGAGTGAATGACGTAGTTAAGGAGACATTTGCTGTAACAATTGAAAGCGACCCAAAGACTGGAAATGTCTTGCGGGAAGTTTGGCGCAACCAAAAAGGACAAGTTTCTAACCCAATTGGGCCAGCTATTTTACAGTACGATGCGATCACAAAAAACCTAATATTTGAAAATTGGGTCATAAATAATGAATCATCTAGAGATGAAAATTCTGGCCCAGCGATGATTCATTATGATCGAGAAACTGGAATAGCAGTTAAAGAAAGTTACTTCGTTGGTGGAAATGCACACCGTGAAGATGGCCCTGCAGAAATTCATCGTAACGCAAAGACAGGGAAAATCACAAAATCAAGATATTTTAAAAATGATATTGAATTTAACTATGAGCCATAGTTTTATGTAATTAACAAAGATTAATTTTTAGGCATAGTGATTGAGTATTGAAATATAAAGAGTTCTCTGATTTTTTTGAAAAAAACGCCTTCTCTGCTGAAAGCGAAGCAAAAGATATACTCGGTGAAATTGCTAAAAAGCTTACGACTTCCCCCCCTGATACATACAACTTTATCTGTAAAGCAGTTGCTTTCGTTGGAAGCAATGCCCAAGTAAAAAAATCGGCTGGAGAGAATTTTAGGCTTGGACGAGGTAATAAAGAGATATTCAAAATTGTGAACTATTATCTCGAATGGCATCGCCCTGAGATGCATAAATTAATAAAAAGCCCTGATATTCAAATAGAGGTACAAAAATTATTAAATGACGTAGGAAGATTGCTATTTAAAGGCGAAACATTTAGCGAATCTGTTCAAAGACCCGTTCGTGAATTATCTAAGTCTGCAAAAATTCAAGATGCGGAAAGTTTAGTTCCAGACAATGAATTAAATGCTTTTTGTGAAGCTCCAACAAATTTGCATAGTGCAAATACCAAACCACAAAACAGAGTTGAGAAAATTTGCTATTTAGCAAAACCTTCAATCAGCAAGAGCAATAGTAATCAAAATTGTATTGATTTTCGCTTTCAACTCGAATTGAAAAATGAAAAACGGAATGACAAAGAACTACAATTCATCCTAGGTTTCAAAGAAATAAGAGTTGAAGTAGAGCATGAAAATTTTGAGCTTATAAATCCATTAAAAAAATCAACAGGTTTATCTGAGGGTATTTCATACTTTACTAAAGATAATAGCATTGGTTATTGGGTGGCTCAGAAACCTAATAATGCAGATGGTTTACTTTTTGGAGAAATATTTAGCAACGAACTTCTCTTCCAAGGTGCGTTTGTAGATAAGCAGAATCCAAACATAAAACTTTCCGCGATTGTGGAACGAAGGCACGTAGAAGTAGCTGTTTATTCGTTTTCTAACACTTCTATATCAGTTGCTGAAGATGAGGCTGAGCGCAGAAAGTCGAACATGATCAACTCCGTTATTAGTATGCTTTTACCTTTAGCTGGAGATAATGAAGCTGAAAATCCACCTGCTGAATTCTCCGCGACACGTTGGATAGTGCAATGGTAAAGGCACAAACTGGCCTACTTAACTTTTTAACTAATAAGCAAATCGATGGAATTAGAGAACTCATCAACCATCCGAGCCCAAATCTAAACACTGCTATTGACATACTTGGGTTGGATATCTCGAAGCACTTTCGAAACGCTAATCTTACGGGCATAGACTTTAATGGCGTAGATATAAGCGGGATTGATTTTAGAGGAGCGGATTTAACTGATTGTCTATGGGAGGGTGTGATTAGAAGTGAAAATGCAACTTTTGACCCTGATAATACACCTTACTCGCAATTTAACTCGGCTAGGCTAAGTAAAAATGAGCTTTTACTGGAAAGTTCTTTTTTGGGCAACACTAGTGGTGTTCAGTCTGCCCTTGAGGGCGGCGCAGATATAAATTGTCATTCATTAGAGACAGGATTCTGTCCATTAGCACTAGCTTCAAATGCGGGCCACTCCAACATTGTGTCAACGCTGCTTGATAGGGGTGCTATGGCCAATATGAGAATTGAAACTGAACCTGCAAAAATAACACCGTATCTTGATAAAGAAACAATCTCGTATCCAATGGTGGATACACTCGTTGAAAAAATAAAAGAAAGATACACAGCAGAATTCGGTTCATTTTCTGACAGTGAACCAATGAAGTTATCTACAACTCCACTGCATGAAGCGATTAGAAATGGACATCTTGATGTGGTTGAAGGACACCAGGCATTGGAGATGGAGATTGCTGAACATATCAGGACGCTGGAACAAGAAAAGTAAGTTTTATTAACCATTTTCTATACTTGTATTACCATATTATAAATGTTATGAACTGCATCTTGAGCAGTTGGCAGTCAACAAGAATTATGCGCTCATGCATACTATAATATTGTTGTGTCTTATGAACTGACCTGATCACACGGCAGTCATCATTATTGCTCATCTATTATATGTATTGAACTGCATCTTGAAAAATCGGCAGTCATCATGAAGCTGCATATCACCCCAATCCTCATGTATGTACTGTTAAAAACTGTTGTTTAC
>CAZXZQ010000065.1:0-11247 GCA_964645215.1 uncultured Rhizobiaceae bacterium
AAGCCGAAACGCGAAAGCAATTGAAGAGCGACGCTGAATTACTCGTCCTTGCAAGCTCAAGCGACTATTTGCGCATCACCAAAGATGCAGACCTTTTTGCTCGAATAAACATCGTACGCTTAAGCCGTCGCCTATCCGTCGTTGACGTGGTGTGCTGGCAGGATGATGAAGATGTACCAGTGGTTCGAGGCGCAATAACGATTAAAATCACAGCTTAAAACGACGAGCCCGGCTGTTTCAAAAATTCGATTTCTTCTGGTGTAGATGCCCGTCCTAATATCTTGTTTCGATGTGGATAACGGCCAAATCGCTCGATAATATTGTAATGCGCAACAGCATATTGATAGACATCATCTGGCGGATATTTTTTGAAGAGAGGCAGTCCCGCATTTTGGATTTCCATATCTTCACTATGTTCCATTGGCAATATAAAGAACCAAACCTTCTGACCTTTCAACTCATCCAGATATCCGCGCTCTATCCCTTCAAGGCATAGGGCGAGCGCCTTTTCATCGCCAGCAAATGCGCGCGGCGTATCTCTGAAAATGTTGCGCGTGAACTGATCGAGCAACAAAATAAGCACAAGCATGCCTTCTGGTGTGCCAGACCATGAGTCATATTCACCAGCCATCGCCTTCTCAACATCAACCAAAAAACGGTCACGTATTTTTTTATCGAAGGCGTTATCTTTTTTGAACCAGTCATCTTCTTCACATTCTTCAAACCAGAAGTTTAAAATCTCGTTTTGCTTATTCATCCTGTAACACCTGCTTCCCAGCCAAGCATGGCACGTTTACGCGTTAAGCCCCAGTGATAACCGGTAAGCGCACCTGATTTTCCAAGCGCACGATGACACGGCACGACAAAAGAAATCGGGTTACGTCCAACAGCCGCGCCGACAGCTCGCACCGCTTTCGGATTTTCAATCGCCTCTGCAATATCAGAATACGTTTTTGCATGGCCCAAAGGAATACCAAGGAGCATGTCCCAAACGCTGATCTGAAAATCCGTGCCGATCAACGTTACCCGCAATGGCGTATCAGGCGACCAATTATCCGGCATAAAAATGCGCTTCCCCATTTGTTCGACGGCTCGCTTGCTTTCAACATAATGCGCGTTAGGCCAGCGCCCTTTCATGTCTTCAAGCGCGAGCGCCTCTTCACCTGAATCGCAAAAAGCAAGGCCTGCAAGTGACACAGTATCACCCTCACCTGTCATCATAATGAGTGCTTGGCCAAATGGGCAAAGATGAAAACCATAGTGAAGCGTTAGGCCTTCACCTTTTGCTTTCCAAATGCCTGGCGCCATTGCTTCATGGGTCACAAACAAATCATGCAACCGCGAAGGCGAGGACATACCAAGCTCAAAACTTGCTTCCAGAATTGGCAGATCTTCATCGCGCAAAAGCCGTTTTGCATGATCAAGTGTTACAGCCTGACTAAACGCTTTTGGTGAAATACCAGCCCAGCGCGTGAAGAGCTTTTGGCAAGCCGTTTCTCCCAAGCCTAAGTGAGCGCTTAACTCGGCAAGGCTTGGTTGGTCTTGCCAACGCAGAGATAAATACTCTACAGCCTTGCGCACCAGCGCATAGTCACCATCCTGCTCTGGAGAGGTTTCAATAATATGGCCGCCAAATCGCAGCGCTTTGGGGGAGTGCAAATCATGTTTCATGCAGCAAGATTAAAACGCAAGATAAGAAATCACCACCCGAAACTTGCGCCACTCACCGTTTAGCATCCGCAATTGCTGACGAAAACGCATCTGCGAAACTCTCACGGTCATCAGGATTTAAGAAAGCCCCGATTGAAAGAGTACGCTCGCGGCTCTTAAGGCGCATATCCGTAATGCCAATCAATTCATGTCGGCTTACTTCAAAGCGCGTACCGAAGGGATTAAAAACATGCGCAACCACCCGCCCCTTGGCATCATAATGTTCTACCTTAAATTCATTACGCCCAATATAAACACGTTCTTTAATGCGGCCAGAACGGTAATTGATTTTGAAAGCTAGCCAAATCACAAGCACATCAAGTGCCATGAATAAAAATACCGGCCATGCGCCCATGATCAAAAACATAATGCCAGACAGAAAACAAGTTGCACCCACAAAGACCATCAAAAAGATAAACCCATTTGTGCTGAGCGAACGATGCGGCACCAGCTCAGCAATAAAATCTGGCTTTGGATTACTTAAATCAGAGGCTGTGGTTTTTTCTTCCATGCCTTATAATGTAATGCAGAAATATGTGCTGAACAGGACAAAATCGTCGCATGGGAAAACCCACCAAAAAGCGCTTGCCGCGAACAAAATATAACCAAGAAGAGCTCACCGAGATATTCTCGCGGTTCCGCCAACAACGCCCTGAACCAAAGGGCGAGTTAAACCATGTAAATCCATTTACACTGGTTGTAGCAGTTGCCCTTTCTGCACAGGCAACAGATGCCGGTGTTAACCGCGCGACAAAAGATCTTTTTGCAGTCGCGGATACGCCAGAAAAAATGTTGGCGCTTGGAGTAGAGAAGGTCGGCGAATATATCAAGACCATCGGGCTATGGCGCAACAAGGCGAAAAACGTCATTGCCTTATCCCAAATGCTGGTCGATGATTTTGCGAGCATCGTACCTGAAGAACGCGAGGAGTTGGTGAAGCTGCCAGGCGTTGGGCGCAAGACGGCCAATGTTGTTATGTCGATGGCGTTTGGCATTCCTACCATGGCAGTTGATACGCATATTTTGCGCATCGGTATGCGCATCGGTTTAGCGCCCGCTAAAACACCAGACGATGTTGAAGCCATTCTTATGAAAGCTATTCCTGAAGAGTTTTTATACCATGCTCATCACTGGCTTATCTTGCACGGTCGCTATACATGCGTTGCGAGAAAGCCTAAATGCGAAGCCTGCATCATTGCGGATATTTGCAAATCCAAAGAGAAGTCTTGCGATGTGCCTGCAGCAATTGTTGAACTAGAGCAAAATTTCTAGCCTTCAGCCCGGCCAAAAGATTTTTGGGGCGAGACTTCCGCGCTCTCAGTCACACCTTTGAAAACATGAACCATCATGCACGCAGCAAAAACCGGCGTGAAGAGATTTAAAATCGGAATAGACATAAGCCCGGCAATAACCATCCCGCCTATCATAACTGTCCAGCGATGTTGCTTGCGCAGGCGGTTTGCATCTTCCTCACGCATAAATCGCATTGCAGCGAATTGAAAATATTCACGCCCCAAAAGATAACCATTTACAAAGAAGAAAATTGCAAAATTAATACCCGGTAAAATCACCAATACCAATGCAATAAGGTTTGTAATAATCACGAGAATGGTAAATTTGATCGCTAGCCAAGCGGATTGACCAAGCGGCACAGCTTTTCCAGGTGGATCATCACTATAATGGGTTTCCTCCACATGTTCTGCAATTTCATCGATGAAGAGACCTGCAAAAATAGCGGTTGTGGGTGCAAGTAAAAACCCCGCGCCCACAATAAGCCCTGCGCCAAAAATAAACAGAATTGCCGTCGTCAACCAAGGCCAGGCTGGTAGAAACGGCAACAGCCAATTTGAGACCAAATGCTCAAACCCAAACCACATGAAGATGAACAGCATAATGGTGAGGCCGACAGATTTCCACACAACGCCACGAAAGCGTGGTTTGAAAATTTCACGTATGGATTTTATTGAAGCTTCATAAATCATTCAGTTTCCCTCTACGCATTGAGATAAGAAGCAAAATATAAAATCGCAAGGTATTGCTTTAAATTTACCACAGCTTGGAGTATTGAAGCTGGGAACCTAAACGGAGAATTTTCATGACTGACCAACAATATGACGTACTCGCCATTGGCAATGCGATTGTAGATATTATCGCCAAGGCCGAGGATGACTTTCTGGTTGAGCAAGATATTGTCAAAGGCGCGATGAACCTCATTGATATGGAACGCGCCGAAGCGCTTTACGGCGCGATGGGTCCCACGATTGAAACCTCCGGCGGCTCTGCCGGAAATACCGCTGCTGGCATTGCAAGCTTGGGTGGCAAAGTTGCTTATATTGGCAAAGTTGCAGATGACCATTTAGGCGGCGTTTTCACCCATGACATCCATGCCATTGGCGTCACCTATTCAACACCTGTACTTGCAGAAGGCGAAGCAACTGCGCGCAGTATGATTTTGGTGACACCAGATGGCGAGCGTTCTATGAATACGTACCTTGGTGCGTGCGCACAACTATCACCTAATGATATTGATGCGGATCTCATCAAGCAGTCAAAACTTATCTATTTTGAAGGCTACCTATGGGACCCGGCAGATGCAAAAGAGGCAATTCGCGAAGCAGCTCGCATTGCCCATGAAAATGGTAGCAAAATGGCTATGACACTCTCTGATGCATTTTGTGTTGACCGTTATCGCGATGAGTTTTTAGAACTCATGCGTTCCGGGACCGTAGACATCGTGTTTGCCAATGAAGCTGAATTGAAATCCCTTTATCAAACATCAGACCTTGATAGTGCTGTTTCAGCCATCAGAGAAGATTGTGAACTTGCAGCAGTTACCCTAGGTGAAGAAGGCTCAATGGTAATTACCAGAGAAAAAACCGTCGCTGTGGATGCAATGCCAATTGATGAACTTGTAGACACAACGGGCGCTGGCGACCTTTTTGCAGCAGGCTTCTTATATGGCCTGACCAATGGACACACGATGGATAATTGCGCACGTCTTGGCAGTCTTGCAGCATCAGAAGTCATCCAGCACATTGGCCCACGACCACAAGTGTCTCTGAAAGATCTCGCTGCACAAACAGGCCTAGTTTAAAACTTTAGCCCGCAAATCATAAAGCGCTTGTAATGCTTCACGTGGGCTAAGTTCATCCGGAGCAAGCGCTTCTAGTGCTGAGATCAATGCACTATCATCTGCAGCAGGTTTTGGTGCTTCTTGCGGGCTTACAGAAAAGAGCGGCAATTCATCAATTAATGTCGTTGCCGAATTGGTGCGTTCAGTATTTTCAAGCTGATCCAATACATCCCGCGCGCGCGCAATAACAGCATCTGGAAGGCCAGCAAGTTTTGCCACTTGTATGCCATATGAGCGATCAGCAGTACCCCCCACAACTTCATGTAAGAAGACAACATCGCCCTGCCACTCTTTCACCTTCATGGTCACATTCGATAAACGGTCCAGAGGTTCTGATAGTGAAGTGAGTTCATGGTAATGCGTTGCAAAAAGCGTGCGGCATAAATTTACTTCGTGCAGATGTTCAATGGCAGCCCATGCAATCGATAGGCCGTCAAACGTTGCCGTGCCACGTCCAATCTCATCCAAAATAACAAACGAGCGATTGCCCGCTTGATTAAGGATTGAAGCTGTCTCCACCATTTCCACCATGAAAGTAGAACGCCCGCGCGCTAGATCATCCGCCGCGCCCACACGGCTAAACAAACGATCCACAATTCCAATATGAGCTGAACTCGCCGGCACATAAGCACCCATTTGTGCCAGAATAATCATTAAAGCATTTTGGCGTAGGAAGGTCGATTTACCACCCATATTCGGACCGGTTAGCAACCATAATTTACCTGAACCACTGCCATCAGGTGACCCAAGTGAACAATGATTAGCAACAAAAGGATCAACATTGGTGCTGCGCAACACCTGCTCTACAACTGGATGACGCCCATCCTTAATTTCAAACTCCAAACTCTTATCCACGCGCGGTCGACAATAGCTAAATTTATCCGCCAAACTTGCGTGCGATTGCGCTACATCCAGCACGGCGAGCGCATGAGCAATTGCAACAATACCTGTCGACTGAGCAAGCGTTTCGTCAACCAGGTGATTGAAAATTCTCAATTCAATTTCTTGCGCGCGGCCTGCTGCATTTGCAATCTTGCTTTCAATCTCTGCAAGCTCAGTTGTCGTGAACCGCATGGCATTGGCAAGCGTTTGACGATGAATAAATTTAGCCTTGCCTTCTTCACTTGTTAGCGGGCCAGCATTTAAAGCCGTCACCTCAATGAAATAACCTAATACGTTATTGTGTTTGATCTTAAGCGATTTGACATCCGTCTCTTGAGCGTATGTTGCCTGCATATTGGCAATGACTTGACGGCTTTCATCACGCAACTGGCGCAGCTCATCAAGCTCGTGATCGTATCCTTTTGCAACCAATCCGCCATCACGCGCCAACAGAGGCAACTCTTCATCAAGGGCTCTAGACAAAAGGTCAATCAAAGCTATGGGGGCAGCCGAAATTGCATCCAAGCATGACATAATTTCATTCGGCAAATTCTCTGCATCAGAAAATTCACGTGCAACGTCTTGCCCTGCTTTTAACCCTGTAACGATTGCTGCTAAATCACGCGGCCCACCTCTGTTTAATGAAAGACGTGAAAGCGCACGCGGCATATCAGGTGCGGCGCGCACGAAACCTCTTACGTCAGAACATACGGATGTGTTCTCCAAAAAAAACGCAATACTGTCCTGCCGGATACGGATCACCTCAGTATTGGTTGAAGGGCTCATCATGCGCTCTGCCAAAAGACGTGCGCCGCCACCGGATACGGTTTGATCAATGGATGCAAAAAGACTGTCTTTCTTTTCACCTGACATAGTGCGCATCAATTCAAGATTTGCACGTGTTGCAGTATCAATGAAAAGCGTTTCACTCGTATCTTCTTGAGATGGTCTTGAAAGTGCTGGGCGTTCATCAATTTGAGTTTTCTCAACATAGGCAAGAACCGCACCTGCGGCAGAAATTTCAACGCGTGAGAAATTACCAAAACCTTCTAAGGATTTTACGCCAAAGGTTTCTTTAAGTCGTGCTTCTGCCATTTGACTATCAAAAAAACTTACCGTCTCAAGTGTAATCGCACGCTCATCAAGCTGAATCCGTGAACGTATATCTTCATCATGATAAAGTGCTTCGGACATGACTAACTCACGCGGCTCAATACGAGCGAGCGTAGCACCCAGTTCACGCACTGACGTTTTGCAAACCCTAAAACTGCCAGTTGAAATATCAATCCAGGCGATTGCCATCTCGCTCTTGTCTTCGCTCTTTTTGATCCGCGTCAATACACTTAAAAAATTAGACGCGGCCGGATCAAGCAATTTCTCTTCGGTCACAGTTCCAGGTGTCACAAGTCTCACAACATCACGGCGCACGACAGCTTTATGACCCCGTTTTTTTGCCTCAGCAGGATCTTCCATCTGCTCACAAACCGCCACTCGGAAACCTAGCCCAATGAGCTTGTGCAAATAATCTTCCGCCGCATGAACAGGCACGCCACACATCGGAATATCTTCGCCTTGATGCTTGCCTCGTTTGGTAAGCGTTATGCCCAATGCACGCGAAGCTTGTTCTGCATCATCAAAGAAAAGTTCATAAAAATCGCCCATACGATAAAACAGTAAACTGTCAGAATTTACCGATTTAATTTCGATATATTGCTGCATCATCGGCGTTGGCGGCGCGTGAGCAGTTTTTTCTTCTTGTGGTTGAGACTGTTGGTCAGACAAACGATTGCTTCCTGTATTGCTAATACAAGATTCCTGAAACCGTCCGCGAGTACAAGATTTTATTGATAAAGATCCCGATGATCCACAAATAGCCTATGCATGGGCCAAGGGTCTATGTCTCTCTGCATCCGCCCCATAATATTTAATATATCGCGGATTAATGTCCTTTACAGGTAAAACCACTAGCATATCGACAGTGCCGAACTCATGATCAATCACTGCCTCGCGCGAAAAGCGAGCGCCCACACGCAAATATCCTTTGATCAATGGCGGCATATTTTTCATTGCTGTTTTCAAATCGACAGAATTAATCTTCAACCCTTGCAGATCTATAATATCTTCAGCTCTTGCAGGGGCATGCCAGTCATCGTTAAGGCCTGAGTGTTCAGCAAGAAATTTCATGGCGTTAAGAGAGTTGTTTAAATTTGACAATTCAAAAGACGCGCAGCCTATTAATACATCGACCTTTTTTTCAACTGCATAAGCCCACGTACCCTGCCACAACAGTTCCAGCGTTCTTTTGCTTCGATATTTAGGCAATACGCATGAACGGCCTAATTCCATGAATAATAATTGATCATGCTTGCGAACGAGCGCTTTCACATCATATTCACTTTGCGAGTAAAAGCTCAATTTTTTATCTTTGTTCGAGCCTGTTTTAAGACGCTGCGTTGCAACAAGTTTAGGGTCCAACTCATTATCAAGAACAAGAATGTGGTCGCAATCTGAATCGTGATGATCTTTATCACGGCGAGTAATTTTCTGACGCAAGCGTTTCTTCGCTGACATCTCACTGTAAAACACATCATACCGCAATTTTTGTGCTTGTTTTATCTCAAATGAATTCACAGCCAAACGGGTGGATAAATCACCAATCTTACCCAAGAGATCATTATCAGGTAGCGTTTTGATCAATTTACGACGTTTGACGAATTGATTTATATATTGAAAATTCATGAGCGCTTTAGCTCCAAAGTTTTGGTCTTAAACCGCGCTACCTGAGTTATATAACGGTTATATGTCAGCAATTGTATTTAGAAGCAAATCAGGATCAAGCGGCTTTGTCAAAAACCCATTGGCCTTAGAGGCTTTTGCTTTTTCACGCGTTTCTGGTTGCTCATCTGCCGTTAAAATGAACACAGGAACAGCAGGCGTTTTATCAGCATCTTCTTGATTTCTTATCGCGCGCAAACTGTCTAACCCATCCATTAGAGGCATTTGCAAATCCATTAAGATAAGATCAAACGGTTCGTCTAATTGCGTTTCCTGCCACAAATGAAGCGCCTCTTCACCATTCATAACCCGGGTAACCGAATGACCTGCTTTTTGCAGCAAAGTGCTAGCAAGCATCGCATTGATATCATTATCTTCAGCCAAAAGTATTTTCTTGGTTTTAACCGTTTGAGTAAGAGAGGCTGCCCATTTTTTTACATTAGAGGTTTGAACTTCCTCGGCATCATTTGCGCGGCCACCTTGTAATATACGTAACAATGAGTTCGAACGGATAGGCTCAATCAGATAGCCCTCAACGCCGCTTGCTTTATAGCGCCCAAGCACATTGCGCGCTTCAGGCTCAAGCACGACAATTGTTTTACTAAGGTCAAATTTCTCTGCTCGAAGTTTTTCAATAACCGCATCAACATTCATCGATTTGTCATGTTTGATAAGAATATTATCGTAATCTTTACTGGTATCAATTTCGGTCAAATCGACATATGATTGATACAGGCCTGAATGCTCTGAAATATAATTTGCAACAGCTGTTTCTTGGAAACCTGGCAACCCAACCATCAAAATATTTCTGCCCGCTAAGGCATTGGATGCACTTTGGTCTGGTTTCTCTAAAACCATAAGATCGATTTCAAAGCAAAACTGAGATCCAAAACCTGTTTCACTTGCCACATTTATTTTGCCACCCATCGCACGAATAATGCGTTGCGAAATAGTGAGCCCGAGGCCAGCGCCACCATGTTCTCGCGTGCTTTCAGAATCAGATTGCGAAAACTCGTCAAATATCAAAGACTGATGTTCTTTAGCAATGCCTGGGCCGGTATCATAAACCGTAAACTTCAACCGCGTTTTACCATCATGGTTGATGGATGGTAGAGCCGATAATTCGGCATAAACGCCACCTTGCTCTGTAAACTTCAATGCATTGCCGATCAGATTGATTAATACCTGCCTCAAGCGACCCGCATCTGTTTGTATGAGCGTCGGCACTGAGTTTGAAACAAAAGACGAAATCGTAATGCCTTTTTCATGTGCTCTTGAAGACAATAGCTCACAGACATCTTCCAATAATCGCACAGGTTTTACAGGTTCAGATTTAAGCGTAATCTTGCCGGCTTCAACCAAAGACATGTCGAGAATATCTTCTATCAATGATAATAACGCACTGCCTGAATTATGTACGGCATCTACGTATGACTCTTGTTCGGCAGAAAGTTCGGTATCTGAAAGCAATCCGGACATGCCCAAGATACCATTAAGAGGGGTGCGCATCTCATGACTTACATTCGCAAGAAAACGCGATTTGGCCTCACTTGCTGCTTGGGCTTTGCTTGAAGCGCCTCTCAATTTAATCTCGGTTTCTTTTTGTTTTGTGATATCACGCGCAACACTGCGGATAGAGTTTTCTCCGGTAACCTCATCACGCATCGGCAGGTCAAACCAGGCAAGCCAACGCTCACCATCCGCCATATCAATTTTAAACTCACGAATGATCGCGGGATAAGCATGACCTGTTTGATGGATTTCTTCGCTAATCTTAGGCGTGAACTCCTTACCAATGAAATGTTCGGCTGGTTTATTAAATCCCTTAGTTACAGCATCGTTTACATAGATAACTTTGCCATGTGCATCGCGATGCAAAATCATATCACCAAAAGCTTCAGCAAGGCCCCGATAACGTTCTTCGCTTTCCTGTAACTCCCAGTTGCGGTCATGAATTTCTTCGAGTTGCTTTTTAAGCTGTAGATCATTTCTTGTGCTTACAGAAACAAGCTTTCGAACATGCAGATAGTGCAATGTACCGATCATCAAAAATATCGCTGTAGAAAAGAATAAAACCCATGTCGGGAACCTAACTACATCTGTCAAGAATAACAGTACGCTCGCTATAGGGCCGAGCGCCATTAACATATAAATCATAGCAGATGAAAATGAAAAACCTGTCACAGGTGCTACCAAAGAACGGTCAGGACTTTGGTCGATATTTTTCTCAACCACAGGGCTATCATCAGGCACATAAATGCCATCTATGTCTGGAGCCTTAATAGAAGCTTTAGCATCAACAGCTTTTAATTTTTCAGCAGGCGCTGCCATTCAATTTCCAATATTGAATTTAGTTACCAGGATTAAATCCAATTATGCAGAAATATGATTTAGAAAACGTTTCTATAAAATCACAGTAGAGTCTGAATACTAGGCAACAGCGGCAAGGCGCTCACCAGCTGTGCGATACGCAATTGCTTCAGCCAATTGAATACGGCCAATTGTTTGAACTCCATCAAGGTCTGCAATGGTTCGCGCAACCTTTATTATACGGTGGTATGCGCGGGCAGAAAATCGCATGGACTGAGCCGCCTCTCGTAATAATGCATCACCTGCTGCATCGGGCGCACCAATAATTTCGGCAAGCGAGGCTGATGCATGAGCGTTTACTTTGCAACCTTTACCCATTTCCTCAAAGCGCGCTTCCTGTAATCGCCTGGCCTTTAATACGCGTTTTGCAACAACGG
>CAZXZQ010000066.1:0-11179 GCA_964645215.1 uncultured Rhizobiaceae bacterium
CAAGAAATGGGAATTGACGTTGTCGCTGACCGCAAGGGCGTTGGGCAAAACTTGCAAGATCATTTAGAGCTTTATGTACAACAAGCCTGTATTCAGCCCATAACGCTGTACAAACATTGGAACCTCTTCAGCAAGGCCTGGATTGGCGCGCAATGGCTATTTACTAAAACAGGGCTTGGAGCTTCAAATCAATTTGAATCAACCGCTTTCTTACGCTCTAAGCCCGGCGTTAAATATCCTGACATTCAATATCATTTCTTGCCTATTGCAGTGCGTTATGATGGACAAGCTTCTAGTGAAGGCCACGGCTATCAGGCACATGTGGGGCCAATGCGGTCGAAGTCACGCGGGCAAATTACGCTTAATTCCGCAGATCCTATGCAAGCACCCAAGATTGAGTTTAACTACATGTCTCATGAGGAAGATTGGGAAGACTTCCGACGCTGCATTCGCTTAACCAGAGAGATTTTCTCTCAACCGGCATTTGATGAATATCGCGGCAAAGAAATTCAACCAGGTGAGCAATTCCAAACCGATGATGAACTTGATAGCGTTATTAGCGAACATGCGGAGAGCGCCTACCATCCATGCGGCACCTGCAAAATGGGCAGTGTTGATGACCCGTATGCCGTGGTTGATCCGGAATGCAATGTAATCGGCGTCGAGGGCTTGCGTGTAGCAGATAGTTCTATTTTCCCGCGTATCACAAATGGCAATCTTAATGGCCCAAGTATTATGACTGGTGAAAAGGCTTCAGATCACATTCTTGGAGAAGGTATGCTGGCTGCTTCAAATGCAGAACCGTGGATACATCCTAATTGGGAAAACACAATTTACGCGGCTGATAAAGCAAAATAATTAGTCAGGAGCTAGCGCCCTGCTTGAAAGGCCGCAGCACCTTCATTGCCAAAATAACGCACCAGCAGATTTTTATTAATGTCTTTTAAATCCAGCATGGTTAGACCAGCTGTTGCATTATCAAGTTCTTTCCACTCGCCAAAGCCAACATATTTACAGCCGACCTGTGCATAGTGACGGAACAAGACTGGTAAATTTCGCTGGCCACCTTCAAAGCCATTAATCAGGTTTCCAAGCTTTGAGAATGAATTACAAGCTGAAGACAGGGTATCCAGATTAACCTCGCGCGGAATTTCAAAATTCAAACTGCGCTTTGGTTTGATAAAGCCTTCCATACTGCCATCTTGGTAGTATTCCATGATATGCCTGCGAACCAGTTCACGTGAAATTGGAGAGAAGTTCTGCCCCATCGTAACCGGACCAAAGAGATATTTGATATTTTTATCAAGCTTTGCAACTTCTAGAATTGCACGCCATAAAAGCATTAGCGGCATATAGTTTTTTTGGTATTCGGGCAAAATAGCTGCACGCCCAAGTTCCATCGATTTTGGCAGTAGCTTTCTAAAATCAGGCGCTAGATCAAAGATCGAATTGGTAACTAGTGTTTCTGACGTAACGGCAACATTTTCAGGATCAGGCAATGTATAGCGATATACACCAACCATACGCTCAGCCTTCTTATCCCAAAGCAATAGATGGTTGTAATGTTGGTCAAACCCATCTCTTAATTCGCTTGGGTCTTTAACATTGGTCTCTGACTGATAAGCTCTAAATCTTACATCACAGATTATGTCCATCAACGCATCGCTGGCATTTTTATCTGCCATGTAAATTTTGTAATCACCTTGCTCAAACAAAAGTTGCTGTGCTTCAAGTGTTGCTTTCACATCCGCTTTTTTAGGTGCTTCAATAATTATTTTTTCTTCAAGCTCAGTACGTGCGGAAGGTTCAATAAGCTGCGGAATATCCGGCACGCCTTTGCTGCCTGTTTTCAAGCCATACACCATGCTTCTTGCAAATGTACCGATTGACACTGTGTTGGAAATTTTAGAAAGCTGGCTGGCGGGAACCGGATTGCCAATTGTGAACTTGAAGTCATGTCCGCCACGCAAAAACTCACGCAGAAGCATATATGTTCTAATGCGGGGATGAATAAGACCCGACATATTAAACAACATTGAGTTGCGACCACTTATATGTAGCGGCACCATTTCACCACCGCTAACTTCCACAAACCGGCGCACTTGATCCGTCCACTCGCTGTCAGAAATTGTCCAATCCGATGTTTTTAAATGTGAACAAATGCGGCCCGGGAAAAGTGCTAAATCGCCACCACTGCGCAAATGCTTTAATGCAGTAGCAATCGACTTACGATTTTGCCCTCGACTATCAGCTGCCGCAAACGGATCTACATATAACAGACGCCGCTCATCTAATTGCGTTGCAGCTAAAAGTTTATTTGCGAAGAGTTTTACCTCAGGTCGATATTTCGTCAGCAGTTTGAAAAGCGCAAATGCATCCGGCAATCCGTATGGATGATTAGCCACAAATATCTTTGGCGTATCGTTTAGGTTTTCTAGAATTTCCGGATTTTCGATAGACCATTTAATGTTTAATTTTTCAAACATCAGATCAATCATCTGATCAGCATCAGGCCAAGGTGGGCCAAATTCGCTCATCATCGTATTAATTTTGGAAATTCCGACAACCTTCTCGGCAACACCAATCAACCAGTCGTGTTTAGTTTCATCTTCTGGAAGGTTCAGCACTTTGCGTGCAGAAAGATAGTCTTGGTGTTTGCTATTGCCCTGCATATGAGTTCAATTTCCTCGCCAATAACATAAATCAATTTCAAGACTGGGCACGTAATCTTTAATATACACATTCATTAACAAGCTTTAGACCACGCCGCAATCACGTTCTTTATATATATGCTTAAATCTGTGTCATTTAATTGACAGCATTATGAACTACGCTAAACATTACAATATGACTTTTGTAAGTATATGACCCTAAGCCTTTAAAACCAGAGACCTCAATGAAAATAAATGCAATTTTTACAATAACTTGCGCAGTTTTTCTTACTATTTTTAACGCGCATGCCGTTCATGCGCAGCAATCAAGTGATGCATTTGTACCTGAGATTGCAACAGGCATAAGCGACAATAAACTTGTGAAAACAAAGCGACAAATGGTGGTTGCCGCGAATCCTCATGCCAGCGACTCAGGCAATTTGATTTTAAAACAAGGCGGCAATGCCATTGATGCAATGGTCACCGTGCAGCTTATTTTAGGGCTTGTTGAACCCCAATCATCTGGCTTAGGTGGCGGTGCTTTTCTGGTTTATTTCGACAGTAAAAATGCAAAACTCACCACATATGATGGTCGTGAAACTGCGCCACTTGCTGCAACTCCTGACATGTTTCTAGATGACACTGGCCAGCCAAAGCATTTTTTTGATGCCGTTATTGGCGGTCTTTCAGTTGGTACGCCTGGCACGGTTAAACTGCTTCATGAAACCCATAAAAAGCACGGCAAACTTTCATGGCCTGATGTTATTGCACCTGCAATTAAACTGGCGGAGGACGGTTTTAAAATCTCACCTCGCCTGCACAAATTAATTACCGCGTCAGCCGAGAGTTTGTATAAATATCAAGCAACGCGTGACTATTTTTTGAGTGAGGAAGGTGTTCCCCTATTCATTGGCACGACTGTAAAAAATCAAACTTATGCCGATACGCTTAAAGCAATTTCGGACAAAGGTGCCGACGGGTTTTATAAAGGCGATATTGCAAAACGTATTGTTGATACGGTTCAAAATGCAGAAGGCAACCCGGGCAGATTAAAGCTTGAAGACCTTGCAAACTACACCATTATTGAGCGTGAGCCGGTTTGCTATAATTATCGCGCCTATGATGTTTGCGGCATGGGACCGCCCTCTTCTGGCGCTCTAACTGTCGGCCAAATTTTAGGCATGATAGAAGCATTTGACCTGAAGGCGATTGGCCCTCAGGACGTCAGCGCATGGCGCATAATTGGTGATGCTTCCCGCCTCGCCTTTGCAGACCGTTCGCTCTACATGGCAGATAGTGACTTTGTAACCATGCCTAAGGGACTTCTAAACAGGCAATATCTTTGGAGCAGAGGCAGAACGCTTTTCCGTGAAAATGCTTTTGAGCCTGATGAAGTTAAACCCGGCGAACCACCGTTTGATCATACGCTACTTTATGCACCGGATAACTCGCTTGAACTTCCTTCGACCAGTCATTTTTCAATTGTCGATAATGAAGGCAATGTTGTTTCTATGACCACAACCATTGAGACAGGCTTTGGGTCGCGCTTGATGGTTGATGGATTTTTGCTCAACAATGAACTTACGGACTTCTCCTTTGTGCCAGAAGTGAATGGCAACCCTGTTGCGAATGCAATTGAACCTGGAAAGCGCCCCCGCTCGTCTATGTCTCCAACGATCATCATGAAGGATGGCAAACCTGTTCTGGCGATTGGTTCTCCGGGCGGCAGTCGCATTATTCCTTATGTGGCAAAAACCATTATTGCTTGGCTTGATTGGGATATGGATATCCAACGCGCCATTGATCTTCCGCACTTGGTCAATCGTTTTGGTCGATATGATCTTGAAGCGGGCACAGCGGCTGAAAAATTTGCAACACCATTGGAAAAACTTGGCTATGAAGTGGAAATACGTGGGTTAAACTCAGGCCTGCATGGCATTGAGATTACGACAAATGGGCTTGAAGGCGGCGCTGACCCAAGGCGCGAAGGCGTTCCAGTTGGGGAGTAAGTAACGCATATAAACAAACCGTATTGCCTAAAGTGCATGCGAAGTGCTTAGATCATAGTATCTATTATTGATCTCGCGCTTGGATAAATTGATGCCTATGCATTTTTCATTTTTAAAATTTCTTACGGTTCTTTTCACTTCATTTTTCTTGAGTATTTCACTACCTGCAAATGCCCAAGAAAACACTGTGCCTTTAACGGAAGAACTTGCCCCATTAATGGATAGAGCCAAGGAGCTTGGGCTCAATGTGATTATTGTTGGGCCAGAAAAAAAAGAAGAGGTCGTAGAGGACACCGGCCCCTCAATGACAGATCAAGCCTTGAAGTTTCGTTCTGAGTTACGGCGGATATTCTCTAAAGCAGGCACCCTACCTTCTGCAATTCTTCAAACGCTCAACAAGGTCAGCCCTGACGGAACACTTTGGTGGTTAGCAATCGCAATCGGCATAACGATAGGTGCCATAGCGCTTGGCACAGCACCTGCAATCTACATGCGTAGATTTTTCAGAGAGTTCTTTGAAAACCAGTTCAATCCAAACCCAAAAAACAGAGCGGAAAAGATCAGTTATTTGATGTTTCGCGCAGGCATGTTCTTATTCAACTTCTCCATCATGGCGATTATCGCAACCCTTGTTCTAATCGTTGCGGATCAAGGTCATGGCGCTAGCCGTGCAACCATTGGGGTCTTCATTGGTGGGTATTTCTTCTACAGAATTCTAAGGCATGTCGTGTTTTTTAATATTCTTGCCCCAGACATTCCAACACACCGGGTTGTAAACCTTGATGATAAAAATGCCGAACAGATGCAAGTTGATTGGCGGCGAGTGCTGGCTATTCTTACGGTCATAAACGGATTTTATGTGTGGCTTGCTTTTATTGGCATGCCCGGCGACCCACTCAAGTTTCTGGTTATCGTAAGCCTACTGATATCTGGCCTGATTGTTAGCTATACGGCATATAAGCATCGTGAAGATTTTAAGGGTATTATTCTGGGGGGTGGTGACCCAACCAACAAACTGATTTGGCGGCGCTTGCTTGCGTCCTGGTGGCATGTGATCTTCATTGGTTACATCATAGTGTCGTATTTTGTGACTGTTTTCAGAATAGTTTTAAATCAGCCAAGTCCGCTCAGTCTTCTCGGCGCGCCATTTATCGCGCTCATCGCAGGCATTATACTTTATAGCCTTTTGATCATTATCATTGACCGTTTCTATATCGCACGTCAGAAACGCTATGACGAGAAAGTTGTAATTGCGCTTGAAGAAGAAAAACTTCGCCGCGAACAGGAAGAACAGGACCGTATAAAAGCGGAAGAAAATGCGCCAGAAGATGATGAAGAAATCATCATCAATCGCGTAATGGCAGAGCGCGACTATGAAAGCATGCCAGCTTTCAAACCCGTGTTTAAACCCCTACTCGAACAATCCTCAGGCATAATAATTCTGATTGGGTGTATCGGCTTCATTCTAGGCTCTTGGGACGTCAATATTGGTCAGCAAGGCAATCCGGTAACCGCATTTTTGGATACATTACTGATCATATTTTTTGGGTGGTTCATGTTCAAAGGTGCTGCACTTTATATCGACAGCCAAATCGATGATGCGAACGACGATGGCGATGAAGAAGACGCAGAAAACGAAATGGGAGGCCAAGGAGCAACTCGCTTAGCAACCCTACTCCCCTTGGTGCGCAACGTATTGCTTGCAAGCATCGTCGTCCTTTCATTCATGATTGTTTTATCAAATATGGGCGTTGATATTGCCCCCTTGTTTGCTGGTGCTGGTGTTGTTGGCTTGGCAGTTGGCTTTGGCGCACAGACCCTTGTCCGAGATATTTTCTCAGGCGGGTTCTTTCTGTTTGATGACGCATTCCGTAAGGGTGAATATATTGAGCTAGGTGACATACGCGGCACGGTGGAGAAAATTTCTCTGCGCTCTTTCCAATTGCGCCATCATAACGGCCCGCTCCACACTATTCCATTTGGTGAGATTACGCAGCTTACAAACTATTCCCGCGATTGGGTGATGATGAAGCTGCCGTTGCGTCTAACTTACGACACGGATGTTGAGCGCGTGAGGAAGCTTGTTAAAAAGCTAGGACAAAGACTGCTTGATCATCCAGAAGTTGGCAAAAACTTCCTGCAGCCACTTAAATCCCAAGGCGTATATAAAATGGAAGATTCCGCGATGATCATTCGCGTTAAATTCATGACCAAGCCGGGTGATCAGTTTGTTGCGCGTAAAGTTGTGTACGCAGAAATTCGCGAGTTGTTTGAAAAAGAAGGCATTCGCTTTGCAAACAAAGAAGTAACCGTTCGTCTTGCTGAAGAACCTCAACGGGCACTTAACGCAGATGATAAAAAGCTTATAGCAGGAACAGCAGCTCGCACTGCCCTTGATGACGAAGCAGAGAATGCAGCTCCGAAAAAAGATGATGATGGGCCTTAGGCGCTAGCCAGACGTTTCATGTTTTCAATCAAACGGCTTTGCTCTTCAGTTAAGCTATCCATTTCTGATTGATAATTTTTGTCTGACACATCGATGCGTTGGGCAATAACGGACATAAGACCGTCTGTACTGGAGGCAAGCGCTTCCATTCTTCTGATCATGCGTGCCTTCATGCAAAGTGCTTCTGATGGCGGATACTCAATTTCGCTATGTGGTCTGATCATGTGCTTATCTACCCGGGACAAAAATATTGAGCCTTTAGTTTGAAGCAGCATGGTTAAAAATCCATTACCGTTTGACATTTAGCATGGGCGTGAAGATGCTTTGCAAAGCATTTTTACCGTGGTAGACCGAAAAGGTAACTAGTACCAAGGATTTAAAGTGGATAAACAAATCGCTTTTATAGCCAGTGAAACAGATCAAGCTAAAGATGCGCTTGATAAACTTGTTTCAATTTATGGCAATTGTGATCCTAAAGATGCAGACGCTATTGTTGCACTTGGCGGTGATGGTTTTATGCTTCAAAGCCTTCATAATTTCATGGATTCAGGAAAAGCAATTTACGGCATGAACAAGGGCACTGTCGGCTTTTTGATGAATGAATATAAGAGCGACAATCTCAAACAGCGTGTCGCTAAAGCAAAATCCAGCAACATCCACCCGCTTTCCATGACAACTGTCGATATGGAAGGTAAAACACAAACGTTTCTGGCAATTAATGAAGTCTCACTTATTAGACAATCCTATCAAGCAGCGAGCTTGAAGATCGAAGTTGATGGCAAGGAAAGATTAGGCAGTTTAATTTGTGATGGCGTTCTAATTGCAACACCTGCTGGCTCCACAGCCTATAACCTATCTGCGCACGGACCAATTTTGCCTTTAGCGGCGCCCTTGCTTGCGATGACACCTGTTAGCCCATTTAGACCAAGACGCTGGCGGGGCGCATTATTGCCAAATACGGTGGAAGTTACCATTACAGTGCAAGAGCCTGAGAAGCGCCCTGTGAATGCAGTTGCGGACCATCAGGAAGTAAAGTCTATTAAAGAAGTTTCCATCAAACTCGAAGCAAGCCACGCAGCCACTATTCTGTTTGACCCGGAACATTCCTGGGATGATCGTATTTTGGAAGAGCAGTTTCAGTACTAAGTGCTAATTTTGTTACTTAAGCAGCAATATCTATTGGGATGTTTAGAATAGCATCCGTAAATACCGTTTCTTCGTCTTTAATCTCTATATCGCCAATATATTCGCTCAAATCCATCGCTAGCGGCGACCTGTAAGAATTTACCTTATCTGCACGCATTTTAATTTGCGCTTTAGTTGATTTTTTATTTGCAGATAAGCGGTCAATCTTGCCAAAAATTTCGTCCCAATGCTTGTCTTCTTTTACTTCCTGGACTTTCATCTCCGAAATGCTGCCCCGCAATTGTGACATCTCAATTTCGCTTACAACAATTGTTGGCTCAATGACCTCTTTAGTTTCTGGCGCGGCAATAAGCGTTGCTTCAACTGGTTTTGCAATAGGCAATGCAGTAGGTTTGATATCAACAGGCTTTGCAACTTCTGCGCGGTTAGAAATTTCCGTAGCCTTATAAATTGCACATTCACGCGCTGTTTCTGCTGCAAGCTTACGCAGTAAAACCAGTAATTCATCAACAACCTGGTCATTCTGCATAACATATGTTTGCAAGACTTCACGTGTCACTAGAAATGGCATCCGCGCTTGGTTTTCTGGGTTTTTCGCACTTAATAACTTACGCCAAGTAGAGATGGCGCATTGAAAAATTGAATACGCAGATTGCGGCAGCCCTGCCCGATCATATACAGCCTTGAAGGCTGCCTTTTTATCATTGCTCAGAATTGTTTCGATGCGCTCGATACGAATATTGCTTAGCTCAGCAAAAGTTGCGGCAGCCAATGTAATATTACCCATACAAACGGCTCTCAGCAAAAAGGCAACGGTAACGCGTCCATCATCAATAAGACTTTGGACAACATTTGAGACCTCTTCTTCGGGTGCATTTGCAGCATAAGCGATACAGGCTTTATCACAGGCATCTGCCACAACTGCATTTGCGCGCTTTTCACTCAACCATGATTTATTGGTCACAAATGCATTAATCGCTTCCCCAGCTTTGTTGATCAGCAATAGACGCGTTTTGGTGGCAAGATCTTCGCGGTCCATCAAAATAACACGGAGTTCAGTATTACTGCCAAACCGCTCTGCAATTGCGTGTAAATTTTCATCTAAGAACCGAGACGCTGGGTTCATCAAACTTCCAAGACATGCCTCTTCGCAACCAGAATTACAAATTGCATTTAGAACGATTTGCGGCATCCACGGACGGCACGCAATTGCAATCTGCTTTTCAACATCAAAGGTTTTAATCATCTGTACTAATTCTTGATCTAAGAATACTGGTGAACGTGATAAAACCTTGGTGGCAATTTCATTGGTATCAGCGGCAAGTGAAATAATCACATGGCGCGGTACATTTTCCTGAATACTGAGTATTTCAGCCAGCGCATCTCGTACTTTAGGAGCTGGGTCTTCAAGTAGTGTGGTAATGGCGGCTTCTACGTCTTCGCGCTCTGAAACATCCATATCATCTCTTAAATATGCCCGCGCTAAAGCAGCTGCAGCCTCAGTTCGCTTTGATAAACTTGCGCTCTGTACCCAATTCAAAAAATACTCAATAACCATAAAAACTCCACCTGACCTGTTATTTTACAGGCTTATGGAGTACGTTTTACCGCTTAAAAATTAACGATCAGTTCACCATGAACAAAAATCTTTTGTTAACTTTTCATGGCTGAAAACACAGGCTTAATCCCATTTAGGGCGTATCATTTCATGAAATTCCGTCGAATATCCAAAATCAAGATAACCTAATCGCGTGATTGGCTCGGTCAATTCAACATCAAAACGGCCATTTCGAATCACCGCATCATCAAGATGCACGCCAACAACTTGTCCGATAATTGTCACAGCGCCTGTTTTATCGCCCTGAATATTCTTAATTTCAATAACATCCGTAACCTTACACTCAAGAGAGGCATAGGCTTTCGCAACACGAGGCGCTGCAACTAATTCGCAATCCGCTCTATTAATGTTGAAATGATCAAACTCACTAACCCCATTAGGAGCTGGTATGCTCGTTGCGTTCATTTCATCTGCCAAGTGTCTGCTTGCGTAATTGTGAACGAACTCACCGCTGTCAACTGCGTTAATCGCTGTATCCTTATATCCCTCAGATGAAAACATCAGCATTGCTGGCTGCCCGCCCACCGCATTGAAAAAACTATAGGGCGCAAGATTAGCAACACCTTCTTTAGAGAGAGTAGAAATCCATCCTATTGGGCGCGGCGCTACAATTGCTTTAATCGGGTCATGTGGCAGTGACGGGTCGCGATTTTCAGGTGTATAAAACATATGATACCAATTTTGTTTGAGGTTATATCCCCTAATTAGAAATATCGTAGCAAGAAATCAATGCATTGCCTTGAAAACTTCAAGGTTTTAGGGTTGAACACAGTGTCACTAAATTCGTAACAGCAGAATGGTAGATTAAGTGAAGTTAAGTTTTAAAGTCATTGCTATATTCGCAGCGCTTTTGAGCAGCTTTATTGGCCATGCATTTGCTCAAGAAGGACAACGAGTTCTTTTTGAAGCACGCTTGGGTCAAGATTTACCAGTTCTTACAAATGGCATTGAATGGCGAATCTTTGAAGAAAAAGCAAACAGCCGCGGTGAGCATCATATGCTCATTTTATCCAATGGTGGCTCAAAGGCTTTTGACATTGAGGCTGGCGATTATCTTGTTCATGCATCATATGGCCATGCAGGTGTTGTTAAAAAAATTACAGTTGGTGAAACAGCATTACGAGAAGAATTTGTTCTAAATGCTGGCGGCCTTAAACTAACCGCAACAGCATCTGAAAATACACGCATTCCAAAACGCATGCTAACCTTTGATATTTATGAACAAGAACTGGGCAAGGATGGCCGTCGTAAGCTGCTTGCAAGAAGTATCAAGGCGGAAGAAAATGTTGTGTTTCCAATCGGTACTTAT
>CAZXZQ010000067.1:0-11002 GCA_964645215.1 uncultured Rhizobiaceae bacterium
CAAACGTAACAGCGTTCAAAATGTCTCAAATTATGTATAGTGCGATTCTTAATGCAATCTCTGTTTACCGCCCAGCAATAAAACACTCTCATTGTGTCTGGAGATATTAGACAGGGAGCCAATATTTTGCCTAATCAACACATAGAATTTGCGTTAGATGTATCCGGACTTGTTAAGAGCTTTGATCGACCAGCAGTGAGAAACTTATCGTTCAAAGTAAGAGCTGGCGAGTTCTATGCTTTGCTCGGTCCTAACGGCGCAGGCAAGACCACATCCTTGCGTATGGTTGCAGGACTCTTGCAAGCGGATGAGGGTAATATTCATGTGTTTGGTGAAAACGCTTTAACGAACCCCATTGGTGTAAAGCAAATGATGGCATGGGTGCCAGATGAGCCAATGATCTATGACCGTTTAACACCGTTTGAATACCTTGAATTTGTTGCGGGTCTTTGGGGTGTCGAACCAGATGCTGCTCGAGAAAATGCGGGCGAGCTAATAGAATGGCTAGGCCTTGCGCCACACGCACACGAACATTGCGAAGGATTTTCAAAAGGCATGCGTCAGAAAGTGGCTCTAGCGGGCGCACTCGTTCATGATCCCAAGCTCATCATTCTTGACGAACCGCTCACAGGCCTTGATGCAGGTTCAGCGCGTCTAGTGAAAGACGTCTTGCTTGATCGCGTATCTAAAGGGTGCTCGGTAATTATGACGACACATATTTTGGAAGTTGCTGAGAGAATGGCGGAGCGAATTGGCGTCATATCAAATGGACGTCTTCTTGCAGAAGGTACGTTAGACACATTGCGCACTCAAGCAGGCGGAAACAACACAACACTTGAGGAAATTTTCCTCAACCTTGTTGAAGGCGATGATGTGGTGGAAGAGAAAGCAGCATGAGTGTATTAAGCCCCAATGTTGGTTCTATCAATTGGTTTGCCCAACATGAATTAAACTTATCTTGGCGTGACTTCGTGCGCATGATGACTGCAGGCCGCACAAAGCGTGCAAGGCCTGTCATTTTCTTCATGATGATTGCAACGCTTATATTGCACACGATTGCATATCTGTTTTTAAAACCAGCATTGGCGGGCGGCATTGCGATTGATACACAAACTTTTATAATGGTATCAGGCACGCTAATTCTTACATTTTCCTTGATGATGTCACAGGCGATGGAACTTGTAACACGCGTGTTTTACTCGCGCTCTGATCTTGATCTTATTCTTTCATCGCCAGTTTCAGAAAAGAAACTTTTTACAGTCCGCATTGGGGCAATTGCGATTGCAACATCCATGCTTTCAGTTTTGCTTTTCAGTGCTGCAATCAATGTTCTTGCAATATTTGATTCAGCTAAATGGCTTGCGGCATACCCTGTGCTTTTGGCATGTGGCGCAGTGGCGACAAGCCTATCATTATGGATTACGGTTTTTCTGTTCAAAACACTGGGTGCTAAGAAAACCCGGCTGATTTCCCAAATCATTGCCGCAATCGTAGGAGCAGGTTTTGTCATTGGCATTCAACTTGCTGCTATTTCAACACTTGGTTCAATTTCAAGGTTTGAGTTTTTACGATCTGACCTGATGGTCGGTTTAGCGCCAGCGATTGATAGCTTGGCATGGATACCAGCACGTGCGATTGCGGGTGAAATCTACGCATTGCTGATTACGTTAGTTCTGGCATTTTCATTTTTATGGTTCACCATAATGCAATTGGCGGCGGGCTTTGGGCAGCATGTTGTTAAAGCTGCTGGTGTGAGCCAAACTCAAAGTGGCAAAAGCACTTCTAAAGTCAGCTTTACGCCGCGTAGTGTCAGCTCTACTTTACGCCGCAAAGAATGGAAATTGCTATTACGAGATCCGTGGTTGATTTCGCAAACGCTAATGCAAATTCTTTATCTCTTGCCGCCTGCTTTTATGCTTTGGCAGAGTTTCGGAACAAGCAATGCGCTTGGGATTGTTGCTCTCCCTGTTCTGGTGATGGCAACAGGTCAACTTTCAGGCGGCCTTGCATGGCTTGCGATTTCTGGTGAAGACGCCCAGCAATTAGTGCAAACAGCACCTCTAAATAAGGCAAAAATTTTGCGTGCAAAGATTGAAGCCGTGCTTGGTGCAATTGCCATTGTCGTTTCTCCAATACTGCTCATCTTAGCGTTTTTGGATGTAAGACTATTTGCAATTGCAACCGGAGGAATAGTGTGTGCAACAATCTCCGCGACCATGATCCAAATTTGGTTCAGAAGTCAGGCAAAACGTTCTAATTTCCGTCGTCGTCAAACCTCTTCCAAAGTTGCAACATTAAGTGAGGCACTTGTTTCAATCATGTGGGCCGCAACGACAGGTATTGTGGCAGGAGGGTTATATTTAACAGCACTTGTCCCTGTAGCCGTTGCAATTGTCGTTCTGTGGATAGCGCGCTCGTTTAGACCACAACAGGAATTTTAAAATCGCATTCATGGAGCTTCTTCTGCTAAAAGAGTTTCATGAGCGAAAAGCAAACTTACTCAGACACAGGAAACCAGAAAACGAACCTGGTGGAATATAGCGTTACGGAAATCTCTTCTTCCTTAAAGAAGACGGTTGAAGAACGCTTTGGCAATGTTCGCATTCGCGGGGAAATTACCGGATATCGTGGCCCACATTCTTCGGGGCATTGTTATTTTGCTCTCAAAGATGATCGTGCGCGAATTGAAGCGGTAATCTGGAAGGGCAATGTATCACGCCTCAAACATCGTCCTGAAGAAGGCCTTGAAGTGATTGCCTCTGGCAAATTGACCACTTATCCTGGTTCATCAAAATATCAAATTGTTATCGATAATATTGAACCTGCCGGCGCTGGTGCTTTAATGGCGCTGCTGCAAGAGCGCAAAAAGCAACTTGAAACGGAAGGCTTGTTTGCCCTGGAGCGAAAACAGCTTTTACCATATATGCCAAAACGTATTGGCGTTATCACATCTCCAACTGGTGCGGTTATTCGGGATGTTTTGCACCGAATTGGAGACCGCTTCCCGCTTAATGTAATTGTCTGGCCTGTGCGTGTGCAGGGAGATACGACGGGCACAGAAGTAAGCCGCGCGATTGATGGGTTCAACGCAATGGAAAACCCGCCAGATCTTATTATTGTTGCCAGAGGCGGCGGCAGCATTGAAGACCTGTGGGGGTTTAATGATGAAGTGGTTGTGCGTGCTGCAGCAAATTCAAACATCCCGCTTATTTCCGCAGTTGGTCATGAGACCGATTGGACTTTGATTGATTTGGCAGCAGACATTCGTGCGCCAACTCCAACGGCTGCTGCTGAACTCGCTGTGCCTGTAAAAGCTGAGCTTGATGCAAGCATTGCTTCTTATAAGGCAAGACTTCAGGCCGCGCTCACAAGAAAATTTGAAAAAGCGAGAAGTGATTTAATTGCTGCAGAAAGAGGGCTTGCTAGTCCTGACATGTTGCTTGCCTTGCCAAGGCGTCGGCTTGATGAAGCTTCATCAAGATTGGGTGTTGGGCTTGATTTGGCAACGCGATCAAAACGTGGGGCTTATGAACGCATAACATCCCGTCTTTCGCATCGAGGTCTTGGTAGTATGATCAACCAAAGCCAAGAGCGCGTTGATGGGTTTGAGCGCCGTGCGCGTGTGGCATTTATAAACCGTATCAATGTTACGCAAAAACGTGTTGAGCAGGCGGACCGCATGCTTTCCAGTCTTTCGTATAAACGTGTGTTAGAGCGTGGTTATGCGGTTGTTCGCGATGCCAATGAAAAGCCTGTGAGTTCGATTGCTGATATCAAGTCCGGTGAAAGTTTTTATGCCGAACTCAAAGATGGCCGTATTGGTGCTGTTGCGGCTGGAGCAGCAGTTTCAGAAACTACTCATGTCAAAACAAAGCTAAAGCCAAAACCTAAATCGCCTGATGAAAATCAAGGCGATCTTTTTTAGGGTCTATTCTTCGCGGAAGGCTTTTTCAAAGCTATCCGTGATTGGCTTTATAAGATACTCAACAAATGTGCGCTCTTCAGTTTTAATAAATGCTTCAACTGGCATGCCTGCATAAATTTGGTCCTTGCTGATTTCCTCAGGCAGGTTTTCAGCAAGTTTTAACCGCGCATCAAAATATGGTTCTTGCGTCACTTCATCAATCAATCTGTCTGCGGAAATATATTCAAGTGTAGCCGGCACTTCCGGGGTGACCCGAGCGTTAAGTGCAGAAAAGCGAATATTTGCATTTTGACCAATTTTCATAATGTCTTTGTCTACTGGCGAGACACGAGCAGAGATGATTAAATCATTTGAAGTTGGCAGAATTTCTAAAACTGTTTCACCAGGGCGAATAATGCTGCCGATCGTATTTTTCTCTATCTTCACAATAACCCCATCAACAGGTGCGCGAATTATCATGCGTTGTAAAATGGCAGAGCGTGAAGTGAGTTGCTCGCGCAAATCTTCAATCTGCGTACTTGTCTCGTTAATTTGTGCCGAGGCTTGGGTTTTGCGAGTAGCGCGCAAAGTTTCTTGTCTTTCGCGTACTTCAGAAATTGCTTTCTTACGTTGCCCAATGGTTGCACGCAAAGCACCAATAGCACCTTGTGAATCTGCTTCGGAGCGAAGCAAGGCATTGTATTGGTTCTTAGGCGTTAGGCCGCGTTCGAGCAGTTTTTTCTTATCTTTTAATTCACCTTGGATAACAGATAGCTTACGCTCTTCGGCTTCGATCTGGCGCTGAATGCCAGCAAGTTCTTCATTAACGGCTTGTACTTGCTCATCTAATACACTCAGCTCAGAACGGTGTTGTTGAAGACGTGAGGTGAACTCCGCTTCTTGCAGTTTAAGCGTATCTTCATTTCCGCTTTTTGATGCGCGCTCGCGGATATTTTGTGGAAACTCTATTGCTTCAGCACCAGTTAATTCTGCGGTTGATCGCGCCAATGTTGCTTCGAGTGAAACAAGGCTTTTATCAATGCGGTTACGGTCAGAGACAGCCTGCGTTTCATCAAGATAAACAAGCGGCTGATTTTCTTTTACTTCCGCGCCATTCTTGACCGCAATCTCATTAATAATGCCACCTTCAAGGTGCTGAATGCCTTGGTTCTGACCACTCGCAACAACCACACCAGGCGCAATTGCAGCTCCAGCAATCGGTGCTTTATTCGCCCAAAAAGTAAATCCTGCGATAAATGTCCCCATGATCAAGCAGCCTACAATCAGAGGCTTTTTGATGCTCGTTGGAACGCTAGATTGCCAGTCATCTGTTTTAGCTGTTTGAATTGCCATTGAAGGCGTGGCTATTTCCGGCGCGTTAGCAGGCATATCAGCCATATCTTCTGACTTTTCGGTGGTCATATCTTTTCTAGGTTCTTGCATGTTTTACCTACCCACTCAGTTCGCTGCTTTTGCAGATTTTTCTGCCGCGTCTTTTACTTTTTGGATGATCTTGTCACGCGGACCGTAATCAACAATCTGACCATCTTTTACACGCATGATTTTATCAACGACTTGAATAACACTCTCACGCTGTGTCACCAAGAAAACCGTAATGCCAGATTTCTTTGCTGCAACAAGTGCGCGGAGCAAAGCACCCTCGCCAAGGCGGTCGAGACTGGAGTTTGGTTCATCAAGAACCAAGACTTTTGGTTCGCCAAAGAAAGCCCTTGCAAGCGCAATGCGCTGTTTCTCGCCACCAGAAATAGATAAGCCGCCTGGACCAATTAATGTGTCATAGCCATAGGGCATGTTCTTAATTAAGTCATCAACATGAGCAAGCTCTGCAGCTTTTCTAATATCTTCATCTGTCACGTCTTGTCTAAAACGCGAAATGTTTTGTGCGATAGTTCCAGGCAAAAGTTCAACATCTTGAGCTAAATACCCAATGTGTTTTCCAAGATCTTGCGGGTCCCAATTGGCTATATTATTGCCGTCTAATTTTACATCGCCTGAAAATGGTTTGAATGCACCAACTACAATTCTTGCCAGTGTTGACTTGCCTGATCCGGATGGGCCAATCACCGCAACGGAATCTCCGGGCTTCATGCCAAACGAAACTCGGTTGAGGATAGGAGGTTTGCGGCGGTCAATTGGATTGGGCTGCAAAATATTTTCTGCAACCAACTCGCCTTTTGGAGCGGGTTGCTCAGTGTATTTTTCCCGACCCTTTGTATTGCTTATATATTCTTTAAGCGTACGCCATGCTGTACGACCAGTATTAAGCTGCGGCCAAGAATTGATAACCACGTGGATGGGCATAAGTGCGCGGCCAGAAATAATAGATGACGCAAAAATCATGCCTGCAGTCATTTCACCTTGCTGCACCAAATAAGCGCCTAGTCCAAGCATGCCTGCTTGAATGCCAAACCGAATGATGTTTGACAGGCCAGAGAAAAATGAATTTATCTTGGATGCTTTATCTGCATGAATAAGCGTATCAGCATTCCAATTACCCCAACTGGCAACGACATCGCGCAACATGCCCATAGCAATAATGCTGTCAGAATTGCGTGCAAAGAAGGACGTATAATTGCTGGCGGTATTTGCAGCCTGTGCCTGGGCTGCAGACGATTTAACGCTCATGATCTGATTAATGATGGCAACGGCTGCCAAAACTACGGTGCCAATCACCAATAACCAGAAAAGGTTAGGGTGTATAAAATACAGGCATAAAACAAAAATGCTGGCAAAGGGTAAATCGATCAGGCCTGTTAAAATTTTGGATGATATCAAGCCTCTCACAGCGCCCAAATCACGCATGGGCTGTGTATTGCCATTGCTATCATGTCCCTCGCGGATCACTTTTTCTAAGATGTCATTTGCGAGATAAGCATCAAATTTTGCAGCAGCACGGGTTGCAAAAATTTGGCGAACCATTTCGGTTAGCCCAAGTGTGATAAGGGCAAAAGCAGCAAGTATGGATAAGAAGATTAGTGTGTCTGTGCTTTGCGATGGTAAAACGCGGTCATAAATTTGCAGCATATAAAGCGGGATAGTGAGCTGTAAAAGCGTTGCAAAGAATGAAAATACTGCAATGACGATTAATGTCTTGCGGAAGCTTTTTACTGCTTTTTCGAAATTTTCCATGCGTTTTGCCTTAAGATTTTAGCACATAGAAACAACCTAGGACTTTATACTTAACCAAGGCTTACCAATGCATAAAAAAACCCCGGACTAGCCGGGGTTTTAAAACGTTATTATTTTAACATTATTTTTTTAGTAGATCACGGATCTCACCAAGAAGAACTTCATTTGCTGGGGGCGCAGCAGGTGTTTCTTCTTTTTTAGCTTCAAGTTTTTTCACGAAACGTACCATCATGAAGATAACGAAACCAATGATTACAAAGTTAAAGATTGTTGTAAGGAATGAACCATAAGCAATTACAGCACCTTGTTCTTTAGCAGCTTCAAGTGTTGTAGCAGTTACGCCTTCACCAAGTGGCAAGAAGTAGTTTGAGAAATCCAAACCGCCAAAAATCCACCCAACGATTGGCATAATAATGTCACCAACGAGAGATGCGGTAATTAGAGCAAATGCGCCAGCGATGATGACAGCAACTGCCAAATCCATCACATTGCCCTTCATGATAAAGTCTTTAAATTCACTAAGCATATAAATATACCCCTATATTTTTCATGTTGTTTCAGAAGCCAAAACGGCGACAATGTGCGCAAATACCACAACTTGTGCAAAAAGTTAAGCAAAAATTAAGATTTATTATCCCCAATTAAGATTATGTATAGCCTCAGCGCATAAAATACTATTCTTGCTACAAATAATCAGAGCTTTTCAAAACTATAAAAAATTGTAAAACTATAAAAAATTGAAAAGGGTTTGAGTAATGATCCAATCATGGGTCACAATTTTAGTCGCGATCGTCTACGTATCGATGTTGTTTGCTGTTGCCAGTTTTGGTGACAGTAAGATTTATACACGGCAACAAAGCAAGATTAGCAAGCCCAATATTTATGCGCTTAGCCTTGCTGTTTATTGTACAACTTGGACCTATTTTGGATCTGTTGGCCTCGCCTCAGTTAGCGGGCTGAGCTTTTTGGCAATCTACTTAGGCCCTGTCATTGCTATAACACTTGGTTATCCGCTGATTAAACGCGTGATAAGACTTTCAAAAGAAGAACGTATAACATCTGTCGCGGATTTCCTGGGCTCGCGTTATGGTAAGAACCTGAAGGTTGCTGCGGTTGCTGCCTCAATAGCGGTAATTGGTACAGTGCCGTATATTGCCCTTCAATTAAAAGCAATTTCCGGCTCTGTTGATACGCTTTTAATTCGGTTTGAAAATGGGTATCCCTCAGGTGCTACCCCATTTGGTGACATCACAATTTTTGTGGCAGCTGTTTTGGCGCTTTTTGCAATTTTGTTTGGGACGCGCCATGCCGATGCAACGGAAAACCAACATGGGTTAATGCTCGCAATTGCGCTTGAGTCTGTTCTTAAACTGGCGGCTTTTTTATGTGTTGGTATATTTGTTACGTTCTTTTTGTTTGACGGCTTCGGAGATTTATTTTCTCAAGCAGCAACCAATAATCAAGTTCAGAAAATTGTTTCCAACGGCTTTGATGTTGGAAATTTCCTTATTCTGACATTCCTTAGTTTCACAGTATTTTTGCTATTACCGCGCCAATTTCATGTGGCGGTTGTGGAAAATAATTCTGAACAAGAGTTAGCGCGTGCGCGTTGGTTATTCCCGCTTTATTTGGTGGCGATCAATCTGTTTGTTATTCCAATTGCGCTGGCTGGGATCTTAAAGTTTGGACAAACCGCGAATGCGGATGATTATGTCTTGCTCCTGCCAATGTTAGAATCGCAGCTTATATTAGGTTTGTTTGCATTCATTGGTGGCTTATCTGCAGGCACTGCGATGGTTATTGTGGCGTGTGTTGCTTTAGCGATCATGATTTCCAATGACCTCGTATTGCCACTTATGTTGCGCGTTGGTTCAACATCACCCGCTAATATGGAACGGCGCATTCTTAACATCCGTAGAACATCTATCTTTGTTGTGATGTTGCTTGCTTATATCTATTATGCGCTAGCAGATAATACCGCGGCACTTGCTTCCATTGGTTTGATTTCGTTTGCTGCGATTGCACAATTAGCGCCTGCATTTTTCGGTGGCTTAGTATGGAAACATGCCAATGCGCGCGGCGCGATGTTTGGTATGATAACTGGTTTTTGTGTATGGGCCTACACACTGTTATTGCCAACACTTCTACCGGCAAGTACCGATTTTATTGCAAATGGCCTCTTCGGCTTGGCATTTTTAAAGCCACAAGCACTTTTTGGACTAGATACAACACCAGTTGCAAATGGTGTTATCTGGAGCATTTTATTTAACACATGTGCATTTGTACTTGCGTCTTACACCAGAAAAACTGACCCACAAGAGCGCATGCAAGCAGAAATTTTTGTTTCCTACCAACTGTCGGTGAACAGGCAATCCGACATAGGCAAGTCGAAGCTTAATGTCTCAGAACTAACAATGACAATTTCTAGGTATCTTGGTAGTAAACGCACAAACAGATCATTCGATTTATATTGGCAAGGCAAAGCTACCCGTTTATCTGACGACGACATTGTAGATAATGACTTACTGTTTTATTCAGAGCAACTTCTAGCGAGTGCGATTGGCGCGTCTTCCTCAAGGCTCGTTCATACGTTGTTGATTAAACAGCATGAGTTTAACAGCAATAAAGATTCTAATATTGAACTATTAGACCAAGCATCCAAGGCCCTTCAGTTTAACCGTGATGTTTTACAAACAGCGCTCGATCAACTTGAACAGGGCATCACCGTTTTTGATGGCGATTTCCGCCTGACCTCATGGAATACACAGTTTAGAAAATTGCTAAACCTGCCTAGTAAAGTAGGCCAAGCTGGCACGCTGCTTTCTGATATTGCGAAGGAAATTGCCATTGCCAATGAACTAGATGAAATAGACCCCAATGGTGAAGATCTTTCATTGCGGCTTTTAAATGATACGAAGTCTTGGCATCTCCACTTACCTGAAGTTAAAGAAATACTAGAAATTAGTAAAAGCCCTATGCCAGAAGGCGGGTTGGTTATTACCTGGAATAACATCACTGAACGCGTGCAATTTGCTGAAGCTTTGAAAGAAGCCAATGAAAGACTTGAAGTTCGTGTTGAAGAAAGAACGCGCGAACTTGAAGAGGCAAAACAATTTGCAGATCAGGCTAACGCGAGTAAAACGCGGTTCTTGGCAGCCGCAGGGCATGATATTTTGCAACCCTTAAATGCGGCTCGATTATATTCAGCAACCCTGCATGAAAGGCTTGAACATGAAAGGACTGGTCAGCTTGCTGAAAATATTGGCAGGTCATTAGGGTCGGTCGAGGAGATTTTAGGCTCAATCCTTGCTATCTCCAGATTGGACACAGCTAACCCAGAAGTTAATCTTAAACGGTTTCCACTTCGTAATATTACAGAACAGCTAGAACTTGAGTTCGAACCAATTGCGAAGGAAGAAGGGCTGGAATTGAAATTTATTCATAGCTCTATATGGGTTTATTCTGATCAAGCTTTGTTGCGACGGTTATTGCAAAATCTAATCTCCAACGCTTTGAAGTTTACCATAACAGGCAAGGTGCTTGTGGGGTGTCGTAGAAATGGTGAAACACTTAACCTTGAAGTTTTAGACACAGGCATAGGCATGAATGAAGATCAGCAAAAGCTCATTTTTGCTGAGTTCACACGGCTAAATGAAATGTCTGAAAAAGCACCGGGCCTTGGTCTTGGGTTATCCATTGTGGATCGTATTGCTACGCTTTTGAACCACGACGTAAAACTAAATTCTGCTGTAGGCAAAGGTACGCATTTTCAAGTGGCGTTAAACAGAGTCGAGGCGGAGGCTAAAGAAGTTAAACAACTCAAGTCTGTGAAGAAGAGAAAGCTGGGCCAATTAACCGGCACGCGTATTTTATGTATCGATAATGATGTTGAAATTCTTAATGGAATGTCCGAACTTTTAGAACAATTGGGATGTAGCGTGGATATTG
>CAZXZQ010000068.1:0-10882 GCA_964645215.1 uncultured Rhizobiaceae bacterium
GTAAATAGAGAGTAAAGATTTTGGAAAACTTCGGTCTTGTTTTATTTATTATTGCGATGGGGTTTGTAACAGCTGCTTTTGTGAGCAGTTTTGTGCAGCCGAATGCGCAAGAACCTGATGGACTGGTTTTGCCGCTTGATAGTGGGCCTAAAATCTTTGCACTGTTTATTTATTGTATGTTTGCTGGGCCATATTTGGTCGCTCGCAACGGCTTAAGCGTGTTCGTAAAACATGGATTGCCGTTTTATATGTTAGGCGGTTGCTTCATAGTATCAACCATTTGGAGCTTATGCTCAGGTATCTTAATCGTGCAGCTATTGGCAATTATGGGCGTTATTGGCGTTCAGTAATCCAATAAATCAAACAGGAGCAATCCGGCAAGTAGGCCTCCAATATGTGCTTGCCATGCAATTGTACTACTGCCTTCCACGCCAAGAAGCGAGCCTGCGCCCAGTCCTAAATTTATCAATATAAAGATCACAATAAAGCTGGCCGCGCTTTTATTTTTAAATGTTTCCATGAGCGTAAGCTTAGGCAACATGTAAGTTTGCCTAGAAAACCCACCACCTTTAGGAAAAGCAAAGCGAGCAGCAGCGCCCATAAGTGCGGACACAGCGCCCGATGCACCAATCACGATCCCGGTTACACCATTATAGGTCATGTAAAAGAGCAGGGCGCCACCGATTGCACCAAGGCAATAGAGTAAAACAAAGCGGACCCAACCAATTCTTAAGGCAACAACACCGCCAAACGCTAACAGCCATAGGCAATTGATACCCAGATGAAGCCAGTCAGCATGTAAGAAAGCATGTGTTATTGGAGACCAGAATAATGAGTAATACGAATAGCCGACATGAACTGCTTCATTATATTTTTGTGCAATGAAAGCATATTCGATGAGAAGGTTTATTTTTTCCTGATTGCTTGTCAGATATTCTTTGTAGACATGAACTGCCGTCAGCAATCCGATAAATACTAAAATAACGGTTGGGACATTAAAGATTGGCTGTCTTTGATTCTGTTCTTCAATATGTGTCATGCCTTACTTTCACATAGTTTATTTTGATTGCAAGTTGGCTATGCAAAAAGACAAAAAAAAGCCCGGGAAAATCCCGGGCATATTGGTCGAACCCCGCCAGATTTACATCTGACACCAGACCTAAACAGTGTAAGTGACGCTCAACTCGTTAACTTTTGCGTCTCTTGGAACATGCCTCAAAATCCCATATATCCTTGAGTTTGGCAAGTCTTACCTTTTGTTAAGGTTAACGCAGGTACTCAATTTGCTGCGGTTTTGATTATTTCACCTATTCACGGTTTGAGCGAGACCAGTTGGCATAAGATTTGCAAGTATCACTCCAATTAGTCGGCATTAAAACGTCTGTTTCTTTTTGAGACAGCATCACGTGTCAAACGCAAGAATTATGCACTGGGGTGAAAGAAAAATCATGCGCAACACACAATCAAAGAAACTGTTCAATTATTGGAATAACCTTCGCGGCAGTCGTATCGCTCCAGATCGCCGCGAAATCGAGCCAAGTGATATTCGAGATATTTTGGCAGATACATTTATACTTGAAGTTGACCAGACCTATCGTTCAATCAGTTTTAGACTTGCTGGTACGCGTCTTTGCTCTGCGCATGGTAAAGAATTAAAAGGCTATGGGTTTTTAGGTCTATGGTCTGAAGAGAGCAATATGTCTGTATTTCAAGCAGCGCAGGGAGTTTATCAAAATTCAAAACCATGTGCACTGTCATATGTTGCTGAATCAGAAAGTGGACGTACAGTAAATTATGAGATGCTTTTGCTGCCAATCCAAAATGGCACATCCAATTCTCTAAGAATTCTGGGTATTTCAGCATGTACTGAAGTTCCTAATTGGCTGGGGGATGATCCTATAATCAATAACAGGCTAAAGTCTTGCAGATATATTGAGCCCGATATGGTTCAATCTCCATCTCTTGTACCAGAAATGCGAGAATTGACTGATATTGAGAGCGAGCCAGTGAAGCAAGTTGCGCACTTAACTGTTATTGAAGGTGGTCTTTCGTAATTTCTATTACTTAATTAGCTTGCAGCAACTATTCATTAACTTAATACCTGAATACTAGACCTCTAAGATTCGTAATTAATGTGCACGACTCCGGCTGGATAAATAATGGTTGCCTTAGCTGAAAATCTAGAAGTAGAGCAGTTAACTGAGACGGAACGTCAGTTTCAGCGCGTTGATGTGCGCCTATTTGGCCGCTTTATGCGTGAGAGCAAACAAGAATTTCCATGTCAGGTGACCAATATGTCTCCAGGTACGGCATCTGTAATTTCACCAAACTCTGGTGAGGTAGGTGAGACAATAATTGCTTATCTTGATCATGTAGGTCGAATTGAGGGCAAAGTATTGCGCATTTTTCATGGTGGATTTTCCATGAGCGTAAATGCAACGCCGCAAAAGCGAGACAAACTAGCTGCCAAAATCACTTGGATTGCAAACCGTCATGAGCTTAGCCTTCCTGAAGATCGTCGCCATGACCGTATCGTGCCAACAACACGTCTGTCAGCAGTGAAACTTGAAGATGGTCGCACATATGATGCGCGTATCATTGACCTTTCACTTTCAGGTGCTGCACTTGATATAAGTGTGCGCCCGGCAATAGGCACATTAGTAATGCTTGGTCATATGCGTGGACGTGTTGTTCGTCATTTTGACGAGGGTATTGCGATTGAATTTGCTATTTTGCAGACCCATGACACGTTGAAAAACTTTATTCGACAAGAAGTTTAAAAAAAATTCAATTATTTTTTCTATGAAACTTGACTGCTTGAGTGCATGTAATTGTGATCTTGTGGTTGTTTCTCTATGTTCATTTTAAAGCCTAAAAACACGCTATTTGTTGCCCAGTATGGCCTGCTGAAGTCATGTATAAAAATTACATAAAATTTGAATTAAACTTTATTACTCTTTGATTTTATTTAGGTTTTAATTTTCGAAAAGTTTGAATCTAACTCGTCTAAAACTTGCGTACCAAAATTTTAGCGTTCTAAATCGGTGTTTGTCATATTGCTCCCACAACGGGGAGTAAAGAAATGAAAAACATTGTAAGAGGCATTATAGCCGCTACACTCATAACGGGGATGACACCAACTGCATTACAGGCTGCTGGAAGTTCGCATATGGCTACGTCAGGCAGAACATCGCAGCCAATTGGTCATCACGTATACTGTAAGAAGTATTCAAATGACTGCAGCATTCGCAGCAGAAACGTGAAAGCGACTAAGCTTACCAGAAAACGCTGGGATGACCTTGTAGAAGTAAATACAGTTTCTAATACAACTGTCACACCACTGACAGATATGGAAGCCTACAATACCGAAGAGCTTTGGACATACCCAAAGAGTTACGGTGATTGTGAGGATTACGTCTTGATGAAACGTCACATGCTCATGCAACGTGGTTGGCCTGCATCAAGCTTGCTAATTACAGTTGTGCTTCAACCAAATGGGGAAGGGCATGCTGTACTGACTGTCAGAACAGACAAAGCAGACTACATTTTGGATAATTTGAGTAACAAGATCTTACCATGGAATGCAACGCCTTATACTTACATTAAGAGGCAATCGGCTAAGCATTCAGGTCATTGGGCAAAAATAAATGGGCTTAGATCGTAAAATATATTGTATTTAATTTGTAAATACATAGACTTTACAAGTATATGATAGTTACAGTTAAATAATTGGGTAGTAATCGATTTTTTTTGACCTGGTCGATCCCCACCTACCCCCGTCCCCACCAGACCGGGTCACTTGGCCGGTTCGTTTATACGAACCGGCCTTTTTTTCAAAGAAAATAAGTTGAAGATAATTTAAGTAATTGAAATTAAATAGGTTTTAGTTCTTCTGCGAAGCGCTTGGCATTTGCTACATAATGCTTTGCCGAGAGTGTTAACTTAGCAATTGCTTGGGCATCAAGCTCGCGAACAACCTTCCCGGGCATTCCCATTACCAATGAATTATCGGGAATCTCTTTGCCTTCAGGAATCAGTGCGCCAGCACCAATTAGACAGTTTTTGCCAATAACCGCACCATTTAGCACTGTAGCCCCCATGCCAATGAGCGAATTATCCCCGATTTTACATCCGTGTAAGATTGCTTTGTGTCCGATGGTACAATCCTTGCCAATGGTAAGTGGGAAGCCAACATCCGTATGTAAAACGCAGTTTTCTTGAACATTAGAATCTTCACCAATAATAATAGGTTCATTGTCGCCACGAATAGTGGTTCCAAACCAAACACTTGCATTACTTTTAAGTTCAACATCGCCGATGACTGTTGCGCTTGGGGCAACCCAGTGAAAGCTATGGGGTAATTTTGGGCTTATATCTCCCAATGAATATAACGGCATGGTCTTCTCCTATTCTTTAAACATCAACACCACGTAATGCGACTAGTACGAGGAGTATCATAGATATGGCCATGCTAATATTAATAGCACGTTGAACTTTTGCAGGTAGATCCATGCGTCGCAAAAATATACCTGCCATAAGCCAGCCATAGTGAATTGGGATCCAAACAATGTTCCAGACCATAAACTTGATGGCCGTTTCTAGAAGCAAATTATTTTGCATGAAGGCAAAACCTGTAAACAGAACGGTATTTGCGACATAGGCTTTTGGATTTACGAGTTGAAATGTTATGCCTTCATGTAGTTTTGGTGCGCTCTTGGCTGCCATAAAACCAATCTCACTGCCCGCAAAAGCTACTTTTAAAGCAAGATAAACCAAATAGGCTAGGGATGCTGTAAGCAATACTTCCCGCACATAGGGAATTGCAAAAACACTCGCTGCAATACCTGTCGCGACAAGACAGAACACCACTGAATTGCCTATACATAAACCCCATAGATAGCGACTTCCATCTGCAAAGCCATAGCCTGAACCAACGCCAGCAACACTTAAGACGCCCGGCCCTGGGGTGATGATTAAAAGCAGACACGCAAAGGCAAATTCGAGGATAGACAAGGCTTTAAGGCTTCATTTCAAGGCTGACGGTCTTGTCGTCGACTGAAATTACTCGATAAAAACAGCTTCTTCTACCTGTATGGCAAGCACCTCTGCCTGCAACGTCGACAAGTAAGATAACCGCATCCTGATCGCAATCAATGAGAATATCTTCTATTGTTTGAATCTCGCCAGATGTAGCCCCTTTATGCCAAAGCTCTTGCCGTGAGCGGCTCCAGAAATGGCTTTCGCCCGTTTCAATAGATTTTTGTAACGCTTGCGCATTCATATGCGCAACCATAAGTATCTCTTTACTCGTCGAGTCTTGCACAACAGCTGTAATCAGCCCATCTGCATTAAATTTGGGTGCAAGAATTTTACCCGATTCAAGTTGAATTTTATCATCAAGAGTAGGAAATTGATTGGTCATTTGAGTTACCCATTGTCTATGGGTAACTTATTGCCAATTACTTGTTAAAGCGCAACATGTTGAGGAAATTTTGTTGCTCTTCTGGGTTGTCCCGGAATGCGCCAGTATATGTTGTCGTCATTGTGGTTGACCCGATTTTACGAATTCCACGCATTGCCATGCACATATGTTCTGCTTCAATCATCACCGCCACACCACGTGGTTTAAGTGCATCGTCAATTGTATGCGCAAGCTGAGCTGTCATATTTTCTTGAGTTTGCAGCCGTTTAGCAAAAATATCTACTGTACGAGCTACTTTTGAAAGCCCTAGAACACAACCATCTGGCAAATAAGCGACATGTGCCTTGCCCAAAATCGGAACAATATGATGCTCGCAATGTGAGAAAAATTGTATATCGCGGATTAAAACGATGTCGTCATAACCGCCAACCTCTTCAAATGTACGGCCCAAGACAGCACTTGGATCTTGATCATAGCCGCTAAACATTTCTTTGTAGGCTTTTGCTACTCTTTTAGGGGTATCAAGCAGACCTTCACGGTGAATATCTTCACCAACCCATTCCATAAGCACGCGTACAGCGTCTTCAGCTTCTTTCTGACTAGGGCGTTGATCAACTGGTAAGACTTTTCTTTCGTCAATCTTCTTTATGTTTTCGACGATAGCATCCATGCTAATCTCCTTTACTTGCATCGGTTAACTCCGCGTCTGTGGTATTTTCGGACCAGACGCAACCTTTAACCCTACAGTGGGAGATGGCTTCGGCCGGGTTCCGGGGCTTTCGGGATTTACTCCCTCCGGCACGGTGACCAGACAATGTTACAACATTACATATAGACCAAAATTTGAAATGCTCAATACTTTCTATGTAATTTCAATCACAATAATGTCGACTAAACGTGATCATGATCTTATATTGCCTACAATTATATCTATAATATGGCTTTGCTGAACATTAGGTGAATGGACAATGCTAGACTCGGTTTATAATTCAAAAATACTCGAATATGCCGGCAACATAGAGTGCATAGGCGAGCTGGATGATGCACACGCAAAAGCGCGCGCGCATTCCAAGCTTTGTGGTTCAACGGTTGACGTGTCCTTAAAGATGAACGGTGATATTGTTTCCGACTTTGCGCACAAAGTGAAAGCATGTGCGTTAGGGCAGGCCGCGTCATCTATTATGGCGCAGGTTGTGGTTGGTTCTACAGCAAGCGAGCTGCGTGGGCTTAAACAAACTATGTATGCCATGTTGAAAGAAGACGGAGATGCCCCTGTGGGTAAGTTTGCTGAGTTTAAATTTCTTGAGCCAGTTAAAGATTATAAAGCGCGTCACGCTTCAACACTTCTAACCTTTGATGCAGTGGTCGATTGTATCGATCAAATCCAAGCGACCTCACAAGCAGCACAATAATTTTATGAAAACATCGGTTGAATCATCTTGTGAAGAAATTGAATCAACACATGAAGTAAGTGAATCTAAATTTCAGGCAAGTGCGCTAAGTGATTCAAAAGAATCACAAAAACGTGCATCAAGAAATTGGCAAGGCAAATGGCGAAAGACACCAGGACGTCTTTTTGGCATTGCAATCATCCGGATCTATCAACTCACTTTATCAGGCTTTATTGGGCATGGGTGTCGGCATTTTCCAACCTGTTCTGAATATGGTTATGAGGCCATTGCTCGCTATGGGTTGTTCAAAGGTGGCGCACTCACCATAAAGCGAATTATAAAATGTGGCCCTTGGGGAACAAGCGGCCATGACCCGGTTCCCTTGAGTGAAGACGCAAAATGAAACACAATCCTGCAATTGTAGTTGAAGTGACACGTGGTGCATTTGTCGAGAGTACACATGCGGTGGATATCGCCATTGCTGATGCGAGCGGTAAAATCATCTCTATCTATGGTGATAAAGATTTAGCACTGTTTCCTCGTTCAGCAATCAAGTCACTGCAGGCACTGCCATTGGTTGAATCTGGCGCTGCTGATGCCTTTGGCCTGTCGGATAAACATTTGGCGCTTACCTGTGCTTCACATAATGGGCAGCCCATGCATGTGGATAGTGCTAGAGAGATATTATCCAAAGCAGGATTAGACGAAACATGCCTTGAATGTGGTGCGCAATTGCCGAGGTTCCCAGAAGATCAGGCAAAGCTAAAGGGGGCTGGCCCAAGCGCCATTCATAATAATTGCTCAGGTAAACATGCAGGCTTTTTAGCATTCGCTGCGCACGCAGGCTATAAACCTGAAGGCTACATCAAATTTGAACATGCTGTTCAGCAAGAGATAGCAAGTACGCAGCAAGCGGTTACCGGTGCTAAACATGGAGCTGATAATTATGCAATCGATGGGTGTTCAATCCCAACGTTTAAAATTCCACTTACACATATGGCGCAAGCATATGCTAAGTTTTCTATAGGTGAAGATGGAAATAAGACGCGCTCCAAAGCCATGATCAGATTGCGGGACGCCTGCATGAAGCACCCTGAAATGGTGGCGGGTGACAAGCGCGTTTGTACGCAATTAATGCAGGCCTTGCCGAACCGTGCATTTGTCAAAGTTGGGGCTGAAGGCGTTTATTCAGCAAGCCTGCCGGAACTTGGCATTGGCATAGCCATGAAAGCGCGCGACGGAAATTTCCGTGCTGCGGAAGTTGCGGTTGCATCTATTATCACTGACTTGATTGCGTTAAATGATTCTGAAATCAAAGCTTTAGAGCCACTTGTAAACCCAGTTTTAAAAAATTGGAACAAGATCGAAGTCGGCGGCATACGGGTGGCAAGATGAGTCTTGTGAAAGTCATTATCAATTCCAGATACCTTTTATGGCTTCTGCTTGCCTTGCCAGCATATGAATACTTGCTCCACTTTTTCTCTCCTGGTGGCTTTGATCCTGTTTTTCTCAGAGATATGGGGTTGGATCAACTGGCAAATATCCTTCAGACCACGGGTTATTATCCCGAAATGATTAAAGATACTGGGTTGTGGGGCGTGCAATTGTTGATCTTTACGCTTTGCATCACACCGCTATCGCTTCTCATACGGTATTGGAATTGGGGCAAGGTCGTTGGGCTTTGGCTTATTGTGCGTCGAAAATATTTTGGGCTAGCAGGTGCGGGCTATGGGCTTATCCATACGCTTTTATATATGAGCTACACTTGGGATCTGAAACTCATCTGGCTTGAGGCATTACAATGGAGCTTCGGCACAGGCTGGATTGCCATTTTTTTACTCGCTGGCATATCAGCTACATCTAATCAGTTTTCAGTTGCGCGGATGGGTAAGTGGTGGAAGCAAGTTCAGCGACTTTCTTATATTGCAATCATACTCGTATTGTTGCATTGGGCACTGCTCGATTTCTTTCTTGAAGACGTGCTTTGGTGGGCAATCCCGCTTGCACTTGTTAAGCTTGTGCATGTTGGATTGCGGTTTTGGCAGAAAAAACAACGCAAAGATGCAATTCCTAAGCCAGAGCCTGTTGCCACTTAATTGTAAATCGCTTATTGCATACTCCAAGCCCACATAGGTAAACCACCCGCGCTCGTTAGCGGGACTGGCGAAAGGAATTTTTTATGGCTGGTATTTCCCTTACATTTCCCGATGGCTCCAAACGCGAATTCGACGCTGGCGTAACAGGTCGTGACGTTGCTGAATCCATTGCAAAATCACTCGCGAAAAAATCACTAGCTTATAAGCTTGATGGCGAGTTGCGCGACCTGACTCAACCGATTGATACAGATGGCGAGATTGAACTGGTAACGCGTGCAGATGAAGATGCGCTCGAACTTATTCGTCATGATTGTGCGCATGTGCTGGCGGAAGCAGTGCAAGAGATTTGGCCTGGTACGCAGGTGACAATTGGTCCGGTAATCGAAAATGGTTTCTATTACGACTTTGCACGTAATGAACCGTTCACGCCGGATGATTTGCCGGTCATTGAAAAGAAGATGAAAGAGATCATCAATCGCAATGATAAATTCACCAAGGAAGAGTGGATGCGAGATGAAGCCAAAAAATATTTTACTGATAAAGGCGAGAGTTACAAAGTAGAGCTGATTGATGCGATCCCTGAAGATCAGACGCTAAAAATCTATAAGCAAGGCGAGTGGCTCGATCTTTGTCGCGGTCCTCATATGCGATCAACTGGCGATATTGGACAAGCGTTCAAATTGATGAACATTGCTGGTGCTTATTGGCGTGGGGATGCGAAGAACGCGATGCTCACTCGCATTTACGGTACTGCTTGGCGTGACGAAAAAGAACTTAAGCAATATATGTTCATGCGTGAGGAAGCGGAGAAACGCGACCACCGTAAGCTTGGCCGTGAAATGGATTTGTTCCACTTTCAGGAAGAAGGTCCGGGTGTAGTCTTCTGGCATGGCAAGGGCTGGAAAATGTTCCAGTCACTCGTCAACTATATGCGCCGCCGTTTGGATGGTACGTATGAGGAGGTAAACGCGCCACAAATTCTCGATAAATCCCTTTGGGAAACTTCCGGCCACTGGGGCTGGTATAATGAGAACATGTTTGCGGTAAAATCAGCTCATGCGCTTGTGAATGAAGAAGATGAAGAAGCCGACCACCGTGTCTTCGCAATTAAACCGATGAACTGTCCGGGGCATGTGCAAATCTTTAAGCACGGTCTTCGCTCATACCGCGAAATGCCGGTACGTCTTGCAGAGTTCGGCAATGTGCATCGCTACGAACCTTCTGGTGCGTTGCATGGGCTTATGCGTGTGCGTGGCTTCACACAGGACGACGCGCATGTTTTTTGTACCGAAGAGCAAATGCACGCAGAATGTATGCGTATCAATGATTTGATCCTTTCCGTCTACAAGGATTTTGGCTTTGAAGAGATGTCAGTGCTTCTTTCCACCCGGCCTGAAAAACGCGTCGGCGATGACGCAAGCTGGGATCACGCCGAAGAAATCATGATGAATGTGCTCAAGGAGATTGAGGAAAATTCCGGTGGTAAGATTAAAACTGGCATCAACGAAGGTGAGGGGGCTTTCTACGGTCCTAAATTTGAATATACGCTGAAAGATGCAATCGGCCGCACATGGCAATGTGGCACGACACAGGTTGACTTTAACTTGCCAGAACGCTTTGGCGCATTCTACATCGACAGTGATAGCAATAAGAAACAACCGGTTATGATCCACCGCGCAATTTGTGGTTCGATGGAACGTTTCTTGGGCATTCTGATTGAAAACTATGCTGGTCACTTTCCGCTATGGATGGCGCCGCAACAAGTGGTTGTGGCAACGATTACCTCGGATGCAAATGACTATGCTGAAGAAGTGGTGGCGAAGCTCAAAGCGGCTGGCCTTAGTGCTAAGTTTGATGATCGCAACGAAAAGATCAACTACAAGGTTCGCGAACACTCGCTTGCAAAAGTACCTGTTATTATGGTCTGCGGCATGCGTGAAGCAGAAGAGGGCAGTGTAAATATTCGCCGCCTT
>CAZXZQ010000069.1:0-10799 GCA_964645215.1 uncultured Rhizobiaceae bacterium
CACAACCTTGTCTGTTGTTCCGTGTGTATGGATAATACTCACAGGTTTACTTGGGCATGTCTTCGGCGTTGGCTCCCAGAAGGTTCCCGCAATCGGCGCGTAACCTGCAAAAAGATGGCCACGGTCGCATGCCAAATTCCAAGTCATCATACCACCGGCAGAAAAACCACTGGCCATTAGTTTGGAATTATCAATGGCAAATTTTTCTGAAATATCTTTTATGACAGCTTCAAAATAGGGAAGCTCTACAGGAACAGAATTTGACGGATCCCCCGGCAAGGCCCAATCTTCGTATGACGATTTTGGCGCAACAAGTGCCACACCCAAATCCGAAGCCGCTTTGGCCAAATTCTTATTCTTCATAATGCCTTTAGCGCTACCACGGTAACCATGCATAAAGAATATAGCGCCAACTTTGGTTTCGCCATCATGCCCTTCCGGCATGCGAATGCGATAGGTGCGCCCATCGTCCAACACGCAATCAGTATCAGGACCGCAGGCATTTGCTTGAGAAGTAAGAGAAAAGCCCGATAAGGCCAGAGCTATCATTAGTAACTTGCGCATGAAAAATTACCCAATTATCAATAAGAAAACACTACATTGAGCAATGAAAACTGCAACCTATGGTGGGTCAACTTTTTGTCAGGTTCAAAATCCACTACCAAAGTGACTTATGAAAACTTGTCTTTGCAACAACTTGCACCTTGTCTTTGCCAATAATTGCGAGGAGTGGTGTCTCAATAATATCGCGGGCTTCAACATGTATTTTCTTATTGCGTCTTGAAAACCGAATTCTCAACGCGTCTGATTCATAATTGGCTTTGACCATTGACTTAATTTGCCATCTTGTCGAACTCGACAGCTTATTAGCGTGCTGATAATTAGTTGTTGCAAAATCAAGAGAGTTTTCAAGCCTTATTTCTGCATACAATACACGCGAATAATCAACTGCCCCACCGATTATAGGAATGGCTGGCAAAATCATAAGAGCCATTGTTATGGCAAAGTTACCAGCTTTATCTTTAGCAAGTTTTTTAAAAATATCCACGCTAAGACACCCCCACAATTACTAACCTGTGAGAGCATAAAGGATGAACTTTAAGATTAACTAAAGAGATAAATTTAAGCCTTAGGCCCAATCATATCTTCAGGTTTCACAACCGCATCAAACTCTTCTTCCGTCACAAAGCCGAGGCCGATAGCCTCTTCTTTAAGGGTCGTGCCATTTTTATGCGCTGTTTTTGCGATGGTTGTTGCATTGTCATAGCCGATTGATGGCGCGAGCGCTGTAACCAGCATCAATGAACGCTGCATCAGGTCTGCAATATTGTCTTCATTGGCTTTAATGCCTACGACACATTTATCCGCGAAAGACATGCATGCATCAGACAGGATGCGGATTGATTGCAGCATCGCATTTGCCATAGCTGGTTTATAGACATTCAATTCAAAATGCCCTTGTGTACCAGCCATACCAATCGTTGTTTGGTTACCCATCACCTGACAACAGACCATTGTCATCGCTTCACATTGTGTCGGGTTAACCTTGCCCGGCATAATAGAAGAGCCAGGTTCGTTTTCTGGAAGTGAAATCTCACCAAGGCCAGAGCGTGGACCTGAACCCAGGAACCGTAAATCATTTGCAATCTTGAATAGAGATGCAGCAACTGTATTAAGCGCACCATGCGCATAAACATAAGCGTCATTGGCTGCAAGTGCTTCAAACTTGTTTGGCGCTGTGCGGAACGGCAAGCCAGTAATGTTCGCAACTTCAGCTGCAAAATCCTCAGCAAAGCCAATTTTAGAATTCAACCCTGTACCCACGGCAGTGCCGCCTTGTGCAAGCTCTAACAATCCATCAGAGGCTTGTGTGACACGTGCAATACCATTTCGAAGTTGCGCCGCATAACCGGAAAACTCTTGCCCTAATGTTAGCGGCGTTGCGTCCTGCGTATGCGTACGGCCGATTTTAACAATGTCTTTAAACGCCTCAGACTTCGCTTCAATTGCACCTGCCAAGTGATTCAAAGCAGGCAACAAATTGGCATTTACTTCGCGCGCTGCTGCAATATGCATCGCGGTTGGAAATGTATCGTTAGACGATTGCCCCATATTCACATGGTCATTTGGGTGCACAGGGTCCTTTGAACCAATGACACCCCCCAAGATTTCAATCGCACGGTTAGAAATCACTTCATTCGAATTCATATTAGACTGCGTACCAGAACCTGTCTGCCAAACGGAAAGCGGGAAGTTGTCATTAAACTTACCATCAACCACCTCACCCGCAGCCTGATCGATCGCCTTGCCCAAATCGTCCGGCATAACACCAATCGACATGTTAACGCGTGCAGCGGCTTGCTTTACAACACCTAATGCAGATACGAGTGGCAAAGGCATGGTTTCCGTGCCAATTGGAAAGTTTATCAAAGAACGTGCGGTCTGCGCGCCGTAATATTTATCCGTTGGCACTTCTAATGGGCCAAAGCTGTCAGTTTCTGTGCGAGTTTCTTGTGTCATTGAAGCTTATCCATGCGTTAAAATTATCTGATCTGGTTTATGCATCTTTTGTAGGAAATTTCCACCTCCAGCACTCAGAATTATGTGACTTCACACCATCTTGACCAATCTTGTGTGTTTCCACGTTTATCTGCCATTGCGCCCGGCTTAATTTCAGCATTTTTAATATCCATTGGAAAAAGAAATATAGAACCTATTAAAAGTTCATTATTGCCAATGTTGAGCTTATCAAAAATTGCAGGCGAACGCAGTGGCCCACCACTAGACCAATAGGTTCTAAAGCCAACACCGGTAGCTGCAAGCAAAAGAGATTGCGCGAATGCAGACGCAGCAGCGATATGCTCCATATTACGCAATGTCCCTTCAAATTGCGCGCCCTCTTTTACGGGCACTTTACTCAATAGCGTGCCTTCATCTGGCAACCACGTAATCTGAATCAAAAATTGCGCTGCCGCCAACATGTTTGGGATTTTGGTTTGGTCGCCTGATTCGATTAAATGGTTCATTAAATCATGGCAGCTTGATTGACTTAGCTTGTAGCCACGCCACGGCACCGGCGAAGTCAAATCATTTCTGCGATGAATGTCACCACACGCATAATGAAAAGGTGCATTGCCAGCAGCAGAGATCAAATCATCAACCAATGCACTGTCATCGCTGTGATTTATTGACAAACTGTCAGGCTCACCAATAATCTTTGATGTTCGCCTGGCCACTAAACCTTCAATAATATCCATAGTTTTCTCTAATCATGTGAATGTGAACATTTAAATGTTATAGATAATTTGCATCTAGCAACCATTTTGCTATAGGTCTTGCCATTATACGATTTATTACTTTATTCAAACAGTCCTGAGGCAATTTAATGACAAAAATCAAGGTCGAAAATCCCGTTGTAGAACTAGACGGCGATGAAATGACACGTATCATCTGGCAATTCATCAAAGACAAACTCATTCACCCTTACCTTGATATCGATTTGAAATACTACGACCTAGGCATCCAAGCGCGTGATGACACAAATGACCAGATCACAATTGATTCTGCGAATGCGATCAAAGAAATCGGCGTTGGCGTTAAATGTGCAACAATCACACCAGACGAGCAACGCGTTGAAGAATTTAACCTCAAGAAAATGTGGCGCTCTCCAAATGGTACAATCCGTAACATTCTTGGCGGCGTAATCTTCCGTGAGCCAATCATTTGTAAAAACGTTCCACGTTTGGTTCCAGGCTGGACACAACCAATCATTGTTGGTCGTCACGCATTTGGCGACCAATACCGCGCAACCGATTTCCGTTTTCCTGGCCCTGGCAAGCTGACTGTGAAATTCGTTGGTGAGGATGGTGCAGAAATTGAACACGAAGTATTTGACGCGCCTTCATCTGGTGTCGCGATGGCAATGTACAACTTGGATGATTCTATCCGCGACTTCGCTCGCGCATCTATGAATTATGCGCTGTCACGCAAAGTGCCTTGTTATCTCTCAACGAAGAACACAATTCTAAAAGCCTATGACGGCCAGTTTAAAGATCTCTTTGAAGAAGTGTATCAAGCAGAGTTTAAAGAAAAATACGAAGAAGCAAAAATCTGGTACGAGCATCGCTTGATCGATGACATGGTAGCTTCAGCGCTTAAATGGTCTGGCGGCTATGTATGGGCCTGTAAAAACTACGATGGTGACGTTCAGTCAGATACGGTTGCTCAAGGTTTTGGTTCACTTGGTTTGATGACTTCTGTGCTACTTAGCCCAGACGGCAGAACGGTGGAAGCAGAAGCAGCACACGGCACGGTTACTCGCCACTATCGCCAGCACCAAAAAGGTGAAGAAACGTCTACAAACTCCATTGCATCTATCTTTGCTTGGACGCGAGGCCTTTCACATCGCGCGAAACTCGACAACAATGAAGCGCTTGCTAAATTCGCACTGACATTAGAAGAAGTTTGCGTAAACACAGTTGAAACAGGCTTTATGACAAAAGACTTGGCGTTGCTTATCGGCCCTGACCAGCCTTGGCTCTCAACCATGGGCTTCCTTGATAAGGTTGATGAAAATCTACAAAAAGCAATGAGCTAAACTTAATTTTGATACAGATAAAAACGGCGGCCACTTTGGTCGCCTTTTTTATTTGCAAAACCCTAGTAAACTAATTGATCTAAGGTTGACACATTAGCCGCTTCGATCAAAACGATTTGATTGGCCAGCACGGCATCATCTTGGTAGATTTTCAACATGCGATACATATTCCTGATTACCTTGTTTATTCTTTCTAGCCCTGCCTTTGCCGATGAGCGTGAGGCACTTTACGGAACGTGGGGCACAGAAAAACAATGTGCGCGTGCTCCTCTTAAACCTGGTAGCCTCGTCCAGTCAGAGCCATTCGTCATAAACTCACAATGGTTAAAGCGTGGCGTAATCTGGTGCAAGCTTGCATGGTTCCCAATTGAAACCAGGGAAAATGGTTTTTTCACTGGCGCAAATGCTCTATGTGGCGAGGACACACTTCAAAGTTATCTTCTCAGCATGACACTCGCAGACAAAGAGTTGACTATCATATGGGGGTTTCCCAACAAGCATGGGCCATTAAAGCAGTGTAATAGTTCTCAGGACCTAAACCTAACGAAATAATTTAAAGTGCAGTTTCAATTGCTTCAATTGCAGCTTGCGCTTTGCTGCCATCTGGCCCACCAGCTTGTGCCATATCAGGTCGCCCGCCGCCGCCTTTGCCACCGACAGTTTCAGAAGCAATGCGCACCAAATCAACGGCACTAAACTTATCCGTTAAATCTTCTGTCACACCAACGACAACACCAGCCTTGCCGTCTTCCGACACACCCGCAATGGCAACAACGCCTGAACCTAATGATTGTTTAGCATCATCCACTAGACCTTTAAGTTCCTTGGCAGCAATATTTTCCACAACCTTGCCCATGAATTTTGTGCCATTAATGTCTTTAGCCTCTGTGCCACCGCAGCTTGAGCCGCCACCCATAGCCAATTGTTTACGAGCATCTGACAATTCGCGTTCAAGTTTTTTACGTTCATCCATAAGCTGTGCAACACGGCCTGCCGCATCATGTGGCGGCACTTTTAAGGTCGCAGCAATGTCTTTTACACATTGCTCTTGCTCACTTAGATACTTAAGAGCCGCCTCGCCTGTCAGCGCTTCAATTCTGCGCACACCGGAAGCAACCGCACTTTCTCCAAGCAAGTGGATTAAGCCGATTTCACCAGTATTTGAAACATGCGTACCACCACACAGTTCGAGCGAATATGTATTGCCAGACTTTTCACCACGCGTTGCTGTACCCATTGAAACAACCCGCACTTCATCACCATATTTCTCACCGAAGAGCGCCATCGCCCCCATCTCACGCGCATCATCGACAGCCATCAAACGTGTTTCAACGGGCGAGGACTGACGGACAATCTCGTTTGACATTTCTTCAACAATAGCCAAATCTTCTTCTGGAATTGCTTTTTGGTGCGAAAAGTCAAAGCGCAAACGATCAGGCGCTACGAGCGACCCTTTCTGAGCAACATGGTCACCCAAGACATGACGCAATGCTTCATGAATAAGATGCGTTGCAGAGTGATGCGAGCGCGAACCACTACGAGCTGCATGATCAACTTCCAACTCAACCGCAGTGCCTGTATCTAAGGTTCCCTCAATCACTTCACCAATATGAACAAATAGCCCCTCGCCACGTTTTTTAACATCGTTGACTTTGATTGAGCCATTTTCAAAACGGATAATGCCAGTGTCGCCCATTTGACCGCCACTCTCGCCATAGAACGGAGTTTGATTGACGATAATAGAAACTTCCTGGCCTTTGGTTGCCTTTCCAACAACAGCCCCATCAACAAGCATTGCCTGAACAACGCCTTCTGCAAGTTCTGTGTCATAGCCCAAAAACTCTGTAGGGCCATGCTCATCACGAATGGTGAACCAAATGCGCTCATCTGCTGCTTCGCCAGAACCAGCCCATGCGGCGCGGGCATCCGCTTTTTGTTTTTCCATCGCAGCCGTAAACGCATTTGTATCAACGCCAATATTGCGACGACGCAGTGCATCTTGCGTTAGATCAAGAGGGAAACCGTAGGTGTCATATAGTTTGAAGGCCGTATTACCATCAAGCTCATCACCTTCTTTCATATCCACAGTTGCATCATCCAACAGACCCAGACCACGCTCTAGTGTTTTACGGAAGCGCGTTTCTTCCAAAAGAAGCGTTTCAGTAATAAGAGCTTCAGCACGAACCAATTCAGGATAAGCTGCACCCATTTCCGCTTTTAACGCTGGAAATAGCTGATGCATAAGCGGATCTTTAGCGCCGAGCAATGACGCATGACGCATTGCGCGACGCATAATGCGGCGAAGCACATAACCTCGACCTTCATTGGAAGGTAAAACACCATCCGCAATCAAGAATGAAGATGCACGCAAATGGTCTGCAATCACACGGTGACTTGGTTGCTGCTCGCCTTCAGCTTTCGTGCTTGTAAGTTCTTCGCTTGAGGCTATAAGATTTTTGAACAGATCAATATTATAATTTTCGTGCTCGCCTTGCATAACCGCGGCGATACGTTCAAGCCCCATGCCTGTATCGATTGAAGGTTTAGGAAGATCAATGCGTTCATCAACAGTTACCTGCTCATGTTGCATGAAGACAAGGTTCCAGATTTCAATAAACCGATCACCATCTTCTTCCGGTGAACCTGGAGGACCACCCCAAATATGTTCGCCATGGTCATAGAATATTTCGGAACATGGACCACAAGGCCCTGTGTCACCCATCGCCCAGAAATTATCATTTGTTGGAATGCGAATGATACGTTCATCAGAAAGACCTGCAATTTTCTTCCAAAGATCAAATGCCTGATCATCCGTATGATACACAGTAACAAGCATCTTATCAGCATTTAGACCAAAGTCTTTCGTAAGCAACTCCCACGCATTCGAAATCGCCTCTTCCTTAAAGTAATCACCAAAGGAAAAATTGCCGAGCATTTCAAAAAACGTGTGGTGACGTGCGGTATAGCCAACATTGTCCAAGTCATTATGTTTGCCACCAGCACGCACGCATTTTTGTGACGTCGCCGCACGTGAATAATCGCGCGTTTCAAGCCCAGTAAATACATTTTTGAATTGCACCATGCCCGCATTTGTAAACATCAAAGTCGGATCATTGCGTGGAACCAGCGGGCTTGATTCAACCGCCGCGTGTCCCTTGCCCTCAAAGAAAGACAAAAATTGGGATCGGATATCATTCACGCTGGTCATTGGTTTATCATTCCTGCCACTGGGCAATTGTTTTTAATAGGAAGATTATCGTTTAACCTTCCCTTTCACGACTGTAAACATGTGACGTCGAAAAAACAAAAAAAGCCGCAAGCACGAAGCTTGCGGCCAGTTAAAACATAATCCGCGAGACGACAGGGACTATGATGGTGGAAAGTGCGGTTCACACTTTCGGGGGATTTATATAATAGAGAGAAATTTAGCCTTCAGCTGCGGTATCTAGACCATCTTCTGATGGTGGCGTTTCTTCTTCTGGGTCAGGCTTTTCAACTTCACCTTCAAGCAATGTTTCAGCAATAAGGCCAGCATTCTGGCGAAGGGTAAGTTCGATCTCTTCCATTACTTCCGGATTATCCAGCAAAAACTGTTTGGAGTTTTCACGCCCCTGCCCTAAACGCTCTGAATTATAAGAGAACCATGAACCTGATTTTTCAACAATGCCTGCTTTGACACCAAGGTCGATCAGCTCACCGGTTTTGGAAACGCCCTCGCCATACATAATGTCAAACTCAACTTGTTTGAACGGCGGTGCAAGTTTGTTTTTCACAACCTTGATACGTGTCTGGTTACCAACAACCTCATCACGGTCTTTCACAGCACCAATACGGCGAATATCAAGACGAACTGAGGCGTAGAATTTAAGCGCATTACCACCAGTAGTCGTTTCAGGAGAGCCAAACATCACACCAATTTTCATACGGATCTGGTTGATGAAAATTACCATTGTATTTGATCGTGAGATAGAAGCCGTAAGCTTACGTAGTGCCTGGCTCATCAATCGAGCTTGAAGACCTGGCAGTGAATCACCCATTTCGCCTTCAATTTCAGCACGTGGCGTGAGTGCTGCTACAGAATCGATCACCAACACATCAACAGCACCAGAACGCACCAGCGTATCTGCAATCTCGAGCGCCTGCTCGCCTGTATCAGGCTGCGAGATTAAAAGCTCTTCAAGATTAATACCAAGCTTACGTGCATAAACCGGGTCAAGCGCATGCTCCGCATCAACAAATGCACAAATACCACCAGCCTTTTGAGCTTCCGCAATCGTATGCAATGTCATTGTTGTTTTACCAGAAGATTCCGGACCGTAGATTTCAACAATCCGCCCTTTTGGGAGACCGCCTATACCAAGCGCAATATCAAGCCCTAGTGAACCTGTAGAAACCGTTTCAATTTCTACAACCTGCTCGTTTTTACCAAGCTTCATGATAGAGCCTTTACCAAAGGCACGTTCAATCTGGCCTAAAGCCGCCTCTAACGCTTTGGTCTTGTCCACGCTCTTACCACCTTCTACAAGTTTTAATGAATTCTGTGCCATTTTTAGCATCCTTCCCTCGGCTGGGATATCCCCATATGCCGCTATCCACCATTTCAATTACAAGCACTTTGCCGTGCTATGCAATATTTGTACCATTTTTGTTCTCATTTTGCAATAGGTCTAATATGTTGAATATATTGAATAAATAATATTTGTTCTTTTCTTGTTCTTATTTTTCAATGTTCGCGGGCTGCCAAATTTTTATTCAGCAGGGATATAACATATAAATTGATTCTATAAGGAATTAGAATGAAAGGTATAATTATGATTAGTTTTCTAATATTTTTGCTAGACAATAGCCCATATGACATCTTCAGTAAGTTACAGGCGTGGTTGGAGGTTATCGTCTTGATACAAGATTATTCATTTTACTTCACCGCCACTTAATCGAGCATCCCATACTTGGAAATTGCTCGCGAGGTCCCTCACCTGTTTCCGCAATCATCATCATTGCATCAACAAGTTCGCGATTACGATTCGTAGCACCATCCATACGCGCGTCATCCAGCCGTCCGCGATATTGAAGTTCGCCCTTGGCATTAAACCCGAAGAAGTCAGGCGTGCACACCGCGCCATAGGCTTTGCCGACAGATTGGTCTTCATCTACCAGATACGGAAACTTGAAATCATAACGAGCGGCAAACTTCTTCATCTGGGGTGGGCTATCCGCGTGCATATAGGTGTAGTCGTTGGACATCACCGCCAGCACATTAATGCCCTTGCCCATCAGTTCAGCAGTATCGTGTGCCAGCCGTTCAGCAACTGTCACCACATAAGGACAATGATTGCAGATGAACGCGACAAGCAGCCCTTTCTCGCCAAGCTGCTCTGACATGGTGAACGAATTGCCATCCGGATCAGCAAGTGTAAATTCTGGCGCTCTCCACCCAAAATCGCAAATAGGGGTATCGAGCAGCATAACTTATTTTGCCTGTTCCAAATCGGTCCACATGCCTTCAATCCAGTCCTTGATGGTAAGTGCTTCTTCCCATCGATTGGACATTTCTTTGCCATCTGGCCCGGTCATTGCATATTCCGGCGGGCCGAGTTCGCACAAGAAGATGCAATCTCCCTCCTCATTGCGGGCGCGCCAACTTTGCAAGCCTTCGAGCCACCATCCTTTGAAGAGTTCTACCCACTTTTGGTGTTGTGGAAAATCTAACTGCAACTGAATTTGCTGCCGACTGGCAACACGACCCTGAAACGAGTCCGACCGCGCGATGATACGGCTCATCAATTCCATATCGCGCTCAGACAAGGGGTGCCTAAACTCGCGGTCCACAACATAATGAGAAAGGTCAGCACACATCCGCATCTCAGGAATTGCATCAAGCAAACAGAGTGTTGAAAAAAGGTCATTGGTGATGCAATTGCGATGCGCCTCAAACTGGATTGGCATGCCTTCTTTGTAAGACATCTCAATCCATTCGCGAATAACCGGAATCATACCCTCAACCGAAAGTGGCATAACCTGCCCGATCACATCTACAAACGGTGAACCAAAGTCCTTTGCCATTTTCAACGTATCGCGAAGGCTCTCCACCGTTTTCGGGAAAGCCACAATAAGTGGTGTCAGCCCAACCTTTTCCATGAGCGGTTGTACTTCATAGGCTTGCGCCACATCGCCCGCCCCAAGATCAAGCGCCATGCCGTGA
>CAZXZQ010000070.1:0-10776 GCA_964645215.1 uncultured Rhizobiaceae bacterium
GTTTTCAAATTTAAGATGGGCAGAAAAACGTAAAAAAGCGGGAACTCATCAACCACCAATATCTAGCTGGAAACGTGAAACACGACGTTTGCCACGCAAAGAAGCGCGTGAATTCGCACGTTCATTTTTGAAGCAATTCCCGAAGGCTGCATATTGGACAGAAGTTGAAAACTGGCGCATGTTGGATGGGGATATCATAGAATTTACAATGCGCAGACTGCCAAGCGCGGATTAATCAAAGTTTCACCTGCCTAAGCCCCTCCCCCAGCACCATCGCACCGGTAAGCGCCATATTAAGCGAGCGGGCTTCTCCATGCATTAGAATAGTCAAACGATGATCACATGTTTCATGCACATATTGAGGAACGCCTGAACTTTCGCGACCCAACATAATGAGGTCATCGCTTTTAAATTCGAACTGAGTATATGCAACATCTGATTTGGTGGTGAGTAGGATAAGACGCCTACCTTCATTTGATCGCCAAGTTTCAAACGTCTCCCAGTTTAAGTGCCGTTCCATAACGGCTTGCTCAACATAATCCATGCCCGCTCTGCGGAAGGCTTTTTCGTCTAGACGAAATCCTGCAGGTTCTACAATATGGACCTTTACACCCATGCAAGCACCAAGGCGAATGAGGGTTCCGGTATTACCAGGAATATCGGGTTGGAATAAAACAAGATCAGGCATGGTCAATTTACACTAAGAGGATTACATAGAAGCTATGTATGCTTATTTTGAAAGCTTGATCAATCCTTATCCGGAAGACGCACCGCGTCAGCCACCAAATACGCTTTTCAAATTTTTCTGGCACTACACAAAAGGCGCTTGGAAAACCCTCGCGGTTATGACGGTTTCAATCGTCATTCTTTCAGCAATTGAAGTAAGCCTTTTTGGATTTATGGGCAATATTGTTGACTGGTTAAGCTCCGCGGACAAAGCAACATTTATTGAAGATGAAGGCATGAAGCTTCTGGGCATGATTGCTGTTGCAATATTATTGATACCAATCCTTAGCTTGTTTCATTCTTTGCTCATTCACCAAGCTGTCTTAGGAAATTACGGCATGATCATGCGTTGGCAAATGCATCGCTATTTGCTGCGTCAGTCTATGGCTTTTTTTGCTGATGAATTTGCAGGCCGTATCGCCACGAAGGTAATGCAAACATCCCTCGCCTTACGTGATGCAACCGTTACCATTTTAAATGTGATGGTGTTTGTTGGCGTCTATTTCTTTGGTGGATTAATTCTACTCGTTTCATTTCATTGGGCCTTGGCAATACCTTTCTTAGGGTGGTTGCTGGCATATTCAATCGCGCTTAAACATTTCTTGCCCCGCATGGCTGATGTCTCCAAACGTCAAGCAGATGCAAGATCTCTTATGACCGGACGCGTCGTTGACAGCTACACCAATATTACCACCGTCAAACTCTTTGCTCATACAGATCGTGAAGAAAAATACGCGCGTGATGCAATGGATACATTCTTGCAAAGCGTGCATCCACAAATGCGCCTTTCAACCGAATTTGAATTGGTTGTTCAGATTTTAAATGGCCTTCTGCTTGTTGGCGCAGGCGGCGTAGGTATCTGGCTTTGGTTAACAGATTTATCGACCGTCGGCGGCGTAGCGGTTGCCATGGGGCTGGTACTTCGCCTCAATGGCATGGCGCATTGGATTATGTGGGAATTGGCACGTCTGTTTGAATCACTTGGTGTGGTTCAGGACGGAATGAACATGATGTCAAAAGCTCATGCCGTTATCGACAAACCCAATGCGCAGACAATCGATGCCAAGAGCAAATCAATTTCCTTCGACAACATCAATTTCACCTATGGCGGCGATGGCAAGGTGATGGAAGGCCTTAATCTAGAAATCAATTCCGGAGAGAAAATTGGGTTGGTTGGGCGCTCCGGTGCAGGCAAGACAACGCTTACAAATATCTTGCTTCGCTTTTATGATGTTGAGGGCGGTACAATCAAAATTGGCGATACAGATATCCACGATGTGACGCAGGATAGCCTGCGTGAAAACATTGGCATGGTTACACAAGATACGTCACTCCTGCATCGCTCAATTCGTGAAAACATCGCATATTCCAAACCACAAGCAAGCGATGATGAAATCATTTCTGCTGCTAAAAAAGCAAATGCTTGGGAGTTTATTCAAGAGCTTGTCGATAGCCATGGCAATATGGGCCTTGATGCGCAGGTAGGTGAGCGCGGCGTAAAACTTTCCGGCGGCCAAAGACAACGCATAGCAATCGCACGCATCTTCTTAAAAGACGCTCCAATCCTTGTTTTAGATGAAGCAACCTCGGCTCTTGATTCTGAAGTGGAAGCCGCTATTCAGGAAAGCCTCTTTAAGTTGATGGACGGCAAAACCGTGATTGCAATCGCCCATCGTCTTTCAACCATCGCGCAGCTTGACCGACTAATCGTCATGGATCAAGGAAAAATAGTTGAAGCAGGCACGCATAAGGCGCTCGTGAAAAGCAGTGGAATTTACGCTGATCTTTGGGCACGTCAATCTGGCGGCTTTTTACCAACCCAAGATTTAGACGAAGAAGCACAGGTTGTTGAATGAAAGTTCTAAATCCTGTTTTCCGCCTATTTGAAGGTTGGATTGACCCGTTTAAACCTCGAGAAAATTATGAACCGCCAAACGGTCTCCTTGCCTATGTCTGGCATTACGTTAGTCAAGTAAAATGGGCGTTTTTGGCTTTGCTTCTCTATGGCTTTGCAAATGCGATCGTAGAGGCAACTGTCTTTTCTTATGTCGGTCAACTGGTGGATGTACTCACTCAATTTGAAACAAGCGGCGACAAGTCTCTTGGTTGGAGAGGATTGATTGAAAGTCACGGTACAACACTTCTTGTCATGCTTTTGGTCGTAGCGTTACTGCGCGCGCTTGTCGTAACCTTCGGCGCATTAATTGAAGAACAGGTCATCGTGCCGGGCTTCTTCATCATGATGCGCTGGCAAAGTCATAAACATGTCATTGGTCAATCTCTCTCATTCTTCCAAAACGACCTTTCAGGCCGCATTGCCCAAAAAATATTCCAATCCGGCATGGCAACCGGCGACATGATGATTTCACTTTTGCAGGTGATCTGGTTTGTAGTCGTTTATGCCATTACGACAGCAGGTTTGTTATTTGCTTTGGACTGGCAGCTTGGTTTGATAATCAGTATATGGATGGTGATCTTTTTCTTCATCGCTAAATATTATGTACCGCGCGTCCGTGATCACGCAAAACACTCGACGGAAAGTGGTTCTGGCGTATCAGGCCGCATGGTAGATGGTTATGCAAACATCCAAACGGTCAAACTTCACGGCAGTCAGGCGCAGGAAGATGACTGGGTACTGAAGTCATTCTTGAACCACCAGAAACACATTATCGCCTTCACCCGCACCCTCACTGCAATGCGGGTTTCGCTAACAGTCGTGAATGGCATTTTTATTTCGATCATTGGCTGGATTGTGATTGACCTATGGCTATCTGGCACATCTACCCTTGGTGCAGTCGCCTTTACGATGGCGCTAACCTTACGTCTCCACCTCTTGTCAAATAGATTGCTTGGGAACTTAAACGGCTTCTTCAGAAATGTTGGTGTGACGCAAAATACGATGGAGCTTGTAGCTCAGCCTTATGAAATCAAGGACATCAAGAATGCAAAGGACTTTAAATTTAAATCTGGCGAAATTGAACTCAAGAACGTTCACTTTCATTATGACAAACTTGATGGCGTAATTGATGATTTATCACTGACAATAAAATCTGGCGAGAAAATCGGCATCGTAGGACCATCTGGAAGCGGCAAGACAACGCTTGTTCATCTATTAATGCGGTTCTTTGACCCTGAGAAAGGTGAGATAAGAATAGACAAACAAGACATCTCAAAAGTGACGCAAGACAGTTTACGCTCGCACTTTTCATTCGTTCAACAGGAAGCTCAACTTTTCCATCGACCCGTTTCAGAAAATATTGCCCACGGCATAGAAAACGCTCGTATGGAAGAAATCATTGCTGCAGCCAAACTTGCCAAAGCACATGATTTTATTCAAACGCTTGATGATGGTAAGGGCGGCACAGGATATAATGCGCAAGTCGGCGAGCGTGGTGTAAAACTATCCGGCGGTCAGCGCCAACGCATTGCAATTGCCAGAGCCTTATATAGAGACGCTCCCATACTTGTCTTGGATGAAGCAACTAGCCAGCTAGATTCTGCCGTTGAGGAAGTAATTCAAGGAAACCTTGAAACGTTGATGAAAGATAAAACCGTGATCATCGTGGCACATAGGCTATCGACCATTGCCAAACTTGATCGAATAATCGTTATTGATGAAGGCAAGATTATTGATCAAGGGACACATGCAAGTCTGATTAAAAAAGACGGTTTATACGCTCAATTATGGGTTAGGCAAACAAGCCAATGACACTTGCCATATTTGCCTATCGCATTATGTTAAGTTAACTAGATTTTCTGAGTAGTTCGTAAAGTAAGTATGCGTATGACAACACCTGCTGATTTGGAAAAAATGATTTCGATGATTTCCCTTGGCAACAAGCAGGAATTCCAAAAGCTATATAATGCAACGGCCGCGAAACTTTTTGGCATCTGTCTGCGTGTCTTAAGCAACAAAAGCGATGCAGAAGAAGCACTACAGGAAACCTATGTTAAAATTTGGCGCTCCGCTGGTAAGTTTGTGGCAGGTCATGCAAGCCCAATTTCATGGCTTGCAACAATTGCGAGAAACACCGCAATTGACCATTATCGCAAGCGAAAACCAGAAACAGCAGAAATGGAAGAAGCCGAGATCATTGCGGATGATAGCCCCTCACCGGAAGCTGCTGCTGTGCATACAGGAGAGATGAATAAATTGAACACGTGCATGCAGGAAATAGATGAAAAACATGCGCGTGCCATAAAAGATATATACTTGAGCGGCTGGACATATGATGAAGCTGCAGAAAAATTGGAAGCGCCCGTAAACACAGTTAAAACCTGGGTGAGACGTGCACTATTCAAAATTAGAGAATGCATGAACAGATGAGTAAGCGAATTTTATCAGGTAACGACAATTGGCTTGCAGCTGAATTTGCCCTTGGTGTTCTCAATAAACGCGATATGGCAAAGGCTGAAGCCAAATATCATAGTGAGATAGCATTTCGACATACTGTTGATGATTGGCACATGCAGTTTGAACCTATGCTTGATGACGTTAAAGACGTGATGCCAAATAAGGCAGTTTGGAAAAACATAAATGATGCGATCGGCAACAAACCGTATGCAGAAGCAAACGGTGGCGGCGGCATATGGAAACTCTTCACAGCACTCGCATCTACTGCCGCCGTTGCAGCAATTGGAGCATTGATGTTCGTTACCGGTGGAGACTTTACTGGACAACGTCTAAAGAACCTCGAACAAAATCTAGCTTCCACACAAAGTGATTTATCCCAAGCAAATGACCAGCTTGCTTCTGCTAAAAAAGATGCGCGTGAAAATTTGTCTGAACTTGCTGTGGCAAAAGATGAATTGCTGGCTGCTCAAAACAAACTTGCATCTGCCCAAGCAGAAGTATCAGAAATCAAACGCTCCATTGAAGAAACATCCCCCTTGGTTGCAAGCCTCTCGCAAAGCGGCGACGCACCATCCTTCATCGCCACATATGACCCGCTTAAAAGCGCTTTACTGATCAGAACGACACTTGAAGATGATACAGAAAAAGTGCCAGAAATTTGGCTCATTCCATCGGGTGGCCCACGCGAAGGTGACGTATTATCACTTGGCGTAATGCGTGAAGACATCCCAGAAGAAATAAAGCTTAGTGATCAACTCGTACCGCTCTTAACAGAAGGCGGCACCTTAGCGATCACAATGGAGCCTGTTGGTGGAGCGCCTAACGGTGTTGCAACAGGGCCTATTATTGCGCTTGGAAAGCTCCAGGCATTAAAGCAATAAACAAATTCCGGAATGCGGTAAGTGAAGTACAGGCAACCTCGCTAGCGCGATTTCCGGATGTTGGTCAGGGAGGAGAGGATAACATTTATGTTGTCTCTTGACCTCATCCACGCCGCGGTTGGTATATCAACAACCGCGGCACTTTTTTCATTAAATTTGAAACCTTTTCTTGCAAGGCACGTTATTTAAAATAACTGATCCGGAACAGTTAAAATTTTGATCCTGAACTTTTATGGAGTTACGAAATGAAACTGTCTAAGCTTAAATCTTTCCTCATTATTGCAACATGTGTCGGCGGAATATCCTCTGCCTTTGCAAACAATCCTGAAGTTGGCGGAGCACCAATGCTCGAAACCAAAAACATCGTAGAAAATGCGGCGAACTCAAAAGACCACACAACACTTGTTGCAGCAGTTCAAGCCGCAGGACTTGTGGATACGCTTGCAAGCGATGGGCCATTTACGGTCTTTGCCCCAACCAATGACGCATTTGGCAAATTACCTGATGGCACTGTCGAAACGCTGCTGAAGGAAGAAAACAAGGGCACGCTTACAAAAGTTCTAACCGCCCATGTTGTAGCCGGTAAAGTAACCGCTTCTGATCTTGTGTCAAAGATCAAAGCAAATGGTGGAAGCTTCAACTTCCAAACCGTAAGTGGCGATGCTTTGACCGCAAAATTGGATGGCAATCACGTTTACATTTTCGATGAAAGTGGCGGCGCGGCAGCGGTAACAATCGCAGATGTCATTCAATCTAACGGCGTCATTCACGTCGTGAATGATGTATTGCTACCCAAGTAATCTTTAAATTTGGTGCAATACATCTGGAACCGGTGGCCAACCCGTACCCCTTAAAGCTGCCGGTTCCTTTTTATTATTACAATTGATTTATCAAACAACAGCTCAAAGCTGGCACAAATCTTGCTTATAACCCCATATGAAAACGCATTAGCAGAATATTCGGGAACATTAGGAAATGCAGACAAATAGATTATCAGCAATAGATGGTTTGCGAGGTATCGCAATTTTGCTGGTAGCTCTATTCCACATTTTCGTTTCAAATGTCGAGTTCGTGCCATGGTTGCCGAACTATGCTGCTAATCCATTCTTTCAAAACTCATTTTTGGGTGTAGAACTCTTCTTCCTGATTTCAGGCTTTGTGATTTACATGACGCTGGAGCGTTCACAAAATTACAAGTCATTCCTCATAAAGCGTTGGCTACGGCTATTTCCAGCAATGGCAATCGTAAGTATAGCGATTTACATCCTTGCAAATTACTTTGCAGAACGCGTTACAGGAACGCCAGGCATTCTAGACCTTTTACCAGGCATGCTCTTTATTGAACCTGTGGTTCTATCTGCAATACTGGGTACGGAAGTAGACAATGTCGATGGTGTATTATGGTCGATCCATGTTGAGATAAAATATTACATTCTATTCGGTGCATTATATTTCCTGAACAGGGAGAAAGCACTTTTGCGCTTCATTGCGCTTTATTTTGTGGCATTTGCATTTAAAGTATTTGCCAGGTTTATGGGCAATGAAACCATCTGGATGATCGAAGAATTCGTTAATTTAACTTCCATACACCTATTTGGTTGGTTCTGCACCGGCATGCTGATTTACAAATGGTACCAACACAAAAACAAAGAAGCGCTATTATTCAGCCCTGTGCTTTTGGCAGCTGCAACGCTTACAAGTGGCGAGCTTAAACTTGTTCCAACACTTTTATGCATCTCATTTTATGTTGTATTTTTAGGCGCTCTAATAAATGAGCCAATAAGAAAAATTCTCTCAAACCGTATTTTGCTTTTTGTAGGTTTTATAAGCTATCCGCTATACCTTATCCATGACAGCCTAATGATTATGACTGTGACCGAGTTACACAAAGTTTTCCCTGAGATTACGAGTTATGCGATTTACATCCCTGGCATTTCATTCGCTGTCCTGCTCTCATATCTTTTGGCAAAATACTGTGAGCCATTCTTCCGCACAAAAGGCAACGACTATTTGCTTAGATCATCATCTGAAATAAAGCAGGAAAAAGTGGCTTAAGCTTGGAATTCTTCCGCAAGCATTTCAAGCTCTAACCATTGGTCTTCTTTTTCGCTTAAGAGATTTTCGCGTTTGGAAAGTTCGGTTGCCCAAGCATTAAACTTCTTAGGATCTTCATCATAAAACCCTGGTTTTGCCAGCGCCGTTTTAAGCTTGGCTATCTCAAACTCCAGCCTCTCAATCTCTTTAGGCAGGGTTTTCAACAAGTGCTCCTGTTTGAAACTAAGTTTAGCCACATCCACTTTGGACTGAGATTGCACCTGCTTTGACTTGGGCTTTGATTTTGGCTTACTTATTTCTACATTCTGCGGCTTGCCACGTTGGGAAATCATATCCGAATACCCGCCGGCATATTCTTGCCATGAGCCATCACCATCAGAAGTGATTACAGATGTGCAAACCCGATCAATAAAATCGCGGTCATGGCTGACAAGCAAAACCGTTCCCGGATAATCCGCTAAGAACTCCTGCAACAAATCAAGCGTTTCAAGGTCAAGATCGTTGGTCGGCTCATCAAGCACCAAGAAATTAGAGGGCGTGCGAAGCCCACGTGCCAGCATTAAGCGCCCGCGCTCACCACCGGAAAGCGCATGCAAAGGTGTCCGGGCCTGTTCAGGCAGAAACAGAAAATCCTTCATATAGGAGTAGACATATTTCGTCTCCTCACCAATTACGACAGTTTCCCCTCGCCCATCGGTCAGCGCATCTTTAAGCGTCCAATTAGGATCAAGCATTTCGCGCTTCTGATCAATCATAAGTGTTTCAAGGTTTACGCCGCGCTTTACTTTGCCGCTATCCGGTTCAAGTTCGCCGGTAATAAGTTTTATCAGGGTTGTTTTGCCCGAACCATTTGGCCCAACAATACCAACGCGATCACCGCGAGAAATGATCATGGAAAAATCATCCACAATCGCTCGCTCATCATAAGACTTTGACACTCCGAAAAGCTTGGTCACCAATTTGCCCGAAGTTTCGCCCTCTGCCATCGTCAATTGTACGCCGCCCTGAACTTTGCGCTCATCCTTCTTTTCCTGACGGAGACCTGCTAGTTCTTTCACCCGACGCATATTGCGTTTGCGCCGCCCGGAAACGCCATGCGTTATCCAATGTTCTTCACGCACAATTTTGCGCGAAAGCTTATGGCGATCAACTTCTTCTTGTTCAAGCGTTTCATCTCGCCAATCTTCGAAATGCTTAAACCCTTTATTGAGAACTCGCGATTGTCCACGATCCATCCAAACCGTTTGCTGCGAGAGGTTTTCCAAAAATCGCCTGTCATGTGAAATCAACACCAGAGCTGAACGGATATGACGTAATTTTCCTTCAAGCCATTCGATAACCGGCAAATCAAGATGGTTGGTAGGCTCATCTAGAAACAAGATTTCAGGCTCCGGCGCTAAAGCTCTAACAAGGGCTGCACGCCTACTTTCCCCACCGGAAAGATTTTCTGTCTTTGCATCAGGTGAGAGGTCCAACTCTTCAATCAAAAGCCGTGCGGCATGCGGGTCATCATGTTCACCAAGGCCTGACAGAACATAATCCTCAATTGTATCATGTCCTTCCAAATCCGGCTCTTGCGGCAAATAATGGAATGCAACGCCGGGCTGAACAAAACGTTTGCCTTTATCAGCCTCCACCAATCCGGCAGCAATCTTCATTAAAGTAGATTTGCCAGAGCCATTTCTGCCAACAAGACAAATCCGATCTCCAGCATGAACAGCGATAGATGCCCCTTCTAATAAGGGGGTTCCACCGAAGGTTAGGTAGATATCATCGAGAAAGAGAATTGGTGCAGCCATGTGGACGTGAATATATCTTTGCCAAAAGAATTAAAAGGAAAATCATATTATTCTGGGATTTATGCGTAAATTCATGCCAAGCGCTTAATTTTGAACAGTTTCCCACATTTTCCCCGCGACAAACTGCCATTTTGGAATAATCAGACTAGACTCCATATAAAGAGAGGAATAGAACGCATTCAACGTGGTTTCTTATGTGAGATTCTGTGCGCCTATTAGTATGAAAATAGTGCTTCAGAATTTCTGCGATTAGTTTGAAAGGAAATTTCTGTGGCCGCTAAGAAAAAACCGGGAACACCGGAACCAACCCGAAGAGACTTTCTTTATATTGCTACCGGCACCATGGGTGCTGTTGGCGCAGCATCTGTTGTTTGGCCTTTGGTGCGCCAGATGGCACCCGATGCAGCAACGCTAGCGCTTGCATCCATCGAAGTTGATGTTTCATCAATCGAGCCAGGTCAGGCAATCACTGTTAAATGGCGCGGCAAGCCGGTATTTATCCGCAACCGCACAGATAAAGAGATTGAAGAAGGCAAAGCAGTTGAACTTGCTGAACTAAAAGACCCGCTTGCACGCAATCAAAATGATGAAGGTGCAGAAGCAACGGATGTTAACCGCACCGCAGGCGAAGGCAAAGAAAACTGGATCGTCATGATCGGTTCTTGTACACACCTTGGTTGTGTGCCCGTTGGCCTTTCTGGCGACTTCGGCGGCTGGTTCTGCCCATGTCACGGTTCACACTATGATACTGCTGGCCGTATCCGCAAAGGTCCTGCTGCAGAGAACCTACACATTCCACCGTTTGAATTTATTTCAGACGAAACAATCAAAATCGGTTAAGGGACAGGAGATTTAATTATGAGTGGTGGACATTCAGAATACGTTCCCGGCAATGGTTTTTCAAAATGGATGGATGCGCGTTTACCGCTTCCTCGTTTGGTTTATGACAGCTTCATTGCCT
>CAZXZQ010000071.1:0-10691 GCA_964645215.1 uncultured Rhizobiaceae bacterium
GCTGCGCATTTTCTAAATGCTTCTTCAGCCGGCAGGAGCGGAAGGAACTCTTCCAGCTTAGTGCCAGTGATTTTGAGTGCAGCAGGTTTTTTTGCCATACGAGATTAGCAGCCTTCTTCGATTTGTTGTTGGATTTGTGAGATTACCTTGCCATCAGAAAGTGTAAATTGTTCTTCATTGGTAAAGCTGTTTGATGGAAATTCATAACATACTTCAACCAAGGCTTTCGTGTCATCAGCGCTGCTGATTTCATAGGAGAGTTTTAACTCTTTTGATGCTTCCGCCCATTCGTCTAGTGCCGCAATAAATTCGGCTTTTGTTTGGGTTACGCCAAGGTCTAAAATTTCAACTTTTGCTTGTTCTGACAGAATTTCGTTGAACATGTTTTGGTCACTTGTTTTCAAGGCTGAATACCATTGATCGATGGGTGATTTTGAATCTGATGATGGTTTTTCGTCCGAGCATGCAACCAATAAAAATGGCATGATGAGGCTGATAATAAGTGGCTTGAAATATTTCATTTTCTTTCCCTTTAACAGTGAAATGTTTGCATTGTTATAGGGGCACACGGTTTTATAATACTTTTGGCGTCGCGTTCCAAGGTTAATTCATCGCTGCCGCGTTTGGCGGATTGTTGCAAGATTTCAAATACGCTTGCGGTGGTGACGTTTAAGTTTATCTCGATTGTCATCCTATCCAAGTGATGGCCTGCGAAAATCGCCGCCGTCAAATCACCGGGGCCATTGGGCGGATTTTTGATTCTTTCATGCGTTGCGAGATAACACATTTCTGCTGACCAAAAGAGATTGCCTGTTTGTTTCTCAGCTGGGGCAGAGGTGACAAGCACAGACTTTGGCCCAAGGTGTTGTGCTTGTATTTTTGCTTCATCAATATTGCTTGGCGCGTGTGAGCGCGTAAGCCATGCAAGCTCATAGGCATTTGGCGTTGCTATATTGCATAGCGGAATGAGGTGGCTACGGATGGCGTTGGCAGTTTCTTCTGCCACATAAAGCCCACCTAAATCACCAATGACCGGATCGCAAATATGAAGCAAGTCTGGATTTTTTTGCTTGAGAGCCTTGATCAATTTGGCAGCCTCATGCGCTTGATGGGCGTTTGCCATATAGCCGGTTAGCACAGCACCCAATTCATCAATCCACGCTGCATTTGCAATGTCTTCTAGGAAGTTTGAAAATTCATCATCCGTTGGCACAATACGCGTGGCTAGCCCATGCCCAGGATGCCAAGGCAATGTAATTGTCGGGATGGCCCACACCGGGTGACCCAAGGTTTCAAGCGCAAAGACGGCGGCACGATTTCCCACAGAACCGCGTGCCACATGAGATGACATAACAAGAACCGCTTTTTGATTTGTGTTACGCATGCAGCACGTAAGTTCTGACGAGATAGATTACCAGCACAATGAAAAAGATGACAGAAAGCGTGCGCCCAATTCGCTTGCCCCAAAGCTCTGCCCACTCGTTTTCGTCAGCATCGTCTGCCTTGATATGCGACGTAATATGTTCAGCCGTGCGCCGCATTGAAGATGCGCCAACGGTCTCTGATTCTTGCTGAACGCGTTCCAGAATTTTTTTGGCTTCTTGTTGTTTTTTGTCTGCGCTTGGTTTCTTCGCCATGAGACTAATCCTCTTCTTTGTTGCAACACTGGCAAATCGCACGAAAGACTGCAATAGTGCGCCTGAGTGATTTGTAACTTTGCGGGGGAGAGCAAGATGAGCGAACAGGAAACACATAGCCGAAAAGGCATTTGGGGCTGGATGTTTTTTGACTTCGCAGCGCAGCCTTTCTTCACCGTTGTTACCACTTTCATCTTTGGGCCATATGTCGTTTCCCGCATGGTGGATGATCCGGTTTCCGGTCAGACAGCATGGTCCCTTTCCATTGCAATTGCGGGTGTGCTCATAGCGCTTTTATCACCCATTCTGGGTTCTATCGCAGACAGCAGCGGCCCACGAAAACCTTGGATAGGTATTTTTGCACTCGTAAAAATAAGTTGCCTGCTTATGTTATGGTTTTCTGCACCAGGCTCTAGCCTTGTTTGGGTACTTGGCTTGTTTATTATTGCTACGGCTGCTGCTGAATTTTCAATCGTCTTCAATGATTCCATGATGACCCATGTTGTGCCTGAAAGAGAGATGGGTAAGATTTCAAGCACCGCTTATGGCCTTGGTTATCTTGGTGGGATGATTGTTCTAATCGTTGTGCTTTTATTGATGGCGGGAAGTCTTGAAACAGGAAAGACACTTATTGGCCTTGATCCGATTTTAGGCCTTGATCCGCAGCAAGGTGAAGATGCGCGTGCAGCAGCACCATTCTCAGCCCTGTGGTATCTCATATTCATTTTGCCTATGTTTCTTTTTACCCCTGACAGAAAAGCTCGGGCAGTTTCACTAGCTTCATCTGTCAAGAGTGGGATGTCTGATTTTAAGTCGACATTTACTGAGGCACGTAAAAGATTGGGGTTATTTAGATTTTTGCTTGCCCGAATGATTTATCAAGATGGTGTGACAGCGCTACTTGCACTTGGTGGTGTTTTTGCCGCTGGTATGTTTGCTTGGGAGATTACTGAGCTTGGCGTGTTTGGCATCATTCTCAATATTGTAGCGATACCAAGTTCTATTTATGCAGGTAGGTTGGATATGAAGTTTGGTTCAAGCGCTATCATTAAGTGGTCTATCATTTTGCTGTTGATTGCGACACTTGGTGTTGTTTCAACGGGCCCGAATTTTACATTGTTTGGCTTGGTTACGTTTGAAACAGTTGAGGCTGAGGGATTGTTCTCTACACCAGCAGAATTGGTCTATATCGGATTTGGATTGCTCATCGGTGCTGCATTCGGTCCAATTCAAGCATCTTCACGTGCCTATTTAGCCGCTAGCGTATTACCTGAGGAGACCGGCCGGTATTTTGGGCTTTATGCTTTAGTTGGCCGCGCAACAAGCTTTCTTGCACCACTTCTTGTGGCGGCGATAACGTATGCCACAGATTCTCAGCGTTTAGGCATTGCGATTATAGCACTTTTCTTTGTAGTCGGCTTTATTGTTATGTGGGGAGCGCCAAAACCTGAAGAAAATAAGAAGCAAGCTATAGCCGCAAACTCTTAGTGTATGAGGTGGCGTGTGCCAGTGAAGATCACAGCTTTTCCTTGGGCGTTTAGCCCAAGAAAAGAAAACGCGATAAAAGAATCAATGTCTGAAATGGCGTGTGCCAGTGAAGACCATTGCAATGCCAGCGTCATCAGCCGCTGCGATTACATCATCGTCACGCATGGAGCCGCCGGGCTGAATAGCGCACGTGGCGCCAGCTTCAATTGCTGAGATCAAACCATCCGCAAATGGGAAGAAAGCATCAGATGCTACTGCACTTCCCTTGGTGAGGAGTTCTGAAGTTCCTGCAGCTTCCATTGCGTCCACTGCCTTGCGTGCTGCAATGCGGGATGAATCGAGCCTGCTCATTTGACCAGCGCCAATGCCAACAGTTGCTAGATTTTTAGCGTAAACGATTGCATTGGATTTGACATGCTTTGCAACCTGAAATGCGAATTTCATATCTGACATTTGTGCATCTGTCGGTTGAACTTTGGTGACGACGTTCAATTCAAGATCATCAACAACACGGTTGTCACGATTTTGAACCAGCAATCCACCTGAGACCGTTTTAACCGAAAGACCGCTTGCTTTAGGGTTCGGCAATCCACCGGTTACGAGCAGGCGCAGGTTTTTCTTTGCAGCAATGATTTCTTGTGCCTCGTCCGTTGCTTCTGGTGCAATGATGACTTCGGTAAAGATTTCCACCATGGCGCGAGCTGCATCTGCATCGAGTATTTGGTTCACGGCTAGAATGCCGCCAAAGGCAGAAACCGGATCACAGGCGAGCGCCTTTTGATAGGCTTCTGCAAGTGTTGAACCGCGAGCAACGCCACAAGGGTTTGCATGCTTGATAATTGCAATGGCCGGGCCTTGGTCGGATGCAAATTCTGATACCAGTTCAAAAGCTGCATCGGTATCGTTGATGTTGTTATAGGAAAGCTGCTTGCCTTGAAGCTGCGTTGCGGTGGAAACACCTGGACGCATTTCACCTGTTTTATAAAAGCCTGCTGATTGATGCGGGTTTTCACCGTAGCGCATTTCGCTTGCGAGTGTGCCAGCAACTGCTCGGTGAAGTGGCATGCTTGCTTCTACCTCATTGGCGAACCAGTTTGAAATCGCGCTGTCATAAGCAGCCGTTCTTGCAAATGCTTTATGGGCGAGGCGCTTACGTAAATTAAAATCCGTATGATTTTGATTGGTATCTAATTGTGCAAGCACTTCGTCATAATCTGCTGGGTCTGTAAGAATGCTTACAAAGCCATGGTTCTTTGCAGCAGCGCGGATCATTGCCGGACCACCAATGTCGATGTTTTCTACGCCTGCATCATAACCAAGATTTTTAGCGATGGTTTCTTCAAACGGGTAGAGATTAATCACGGCCATATCAATCGCCGAAATGTTTTGCTCACTCATTGCTTTTGTATGTTCGTCATCGGTTCGTACTGCAAGCAGACCACCATGCACGCCGGGGTGAAGTGTTTTAACGCGCCCGTCCATAATTTCTGGGAAATTAGTGAGTGAAGAAACATCATCAACTGGCAAGCCAGCATCGGAAATCGCTTTTGCCGTGCCGCCGGTAGAGACGAGGCGAATGCCTTTATCAACAAGCGCTTTTGCGAGTTCGATAATGCCTGTTTTATCTGATACGGATAGAAGTGCGGTTTTCACCTCCACCTTGTCAGGAATGGAGTGGTTTTTTACGATCGGTGCCATGTCTACTCTGTATGGTTTGATTTATTGAATTTCTTCCAGTACCCAGCTGATTTCGGGCGTGTTGCTGATCTTTGCAGATACAACAATTTGCAAGGTATTACGCGGGCCTGAATGGCTTGCAAAATACTTGGCCTCTTCAAGCAAAATTGTAAACCCTTCAGCGGTAAATTGCCATTGTTTACCACTTCTAAGTGTTAGAATGCATTTTCCATCACCGTCACCCATAGCGGCTGATACATCAGGATGTAAATGAAAGTGAATTTTAAGAGCGTCTTTTGTTGAGTAGCGTAAGTCACCTTTGTCCGGACCTGAAAACCATTCGACTCCACTTAGCGTTTTACCCTTTTTTTCTAAGCGTAATCGACGCTCATGACGCGCGCCAAATTCGCGAACGTAACCAAGATGAGAGGCGGTTACGTTTTTTGCCAATTCATCATCATTGCGCTCAGATGTTACGCGTAATTTGCTTGAAAATATTTGGCCAGAAAATGGGTCAGAATCTTTGCGCGGCACATCAAACTTGCAGGAGGAAACCTCATTGAGAACTGCGGTTGAATGATATGGCGACTTGCGCCAAAGGGATTCTTTAAACTGCAATGGGTCATAGGGCGTTCCAGCATTTACAATGATACATTCAGTGCCGCTTGAAAATTCAAATGCCAAACAACCTGCATGGCAAGTTTCAGACAAAACACCAGTGGGAGCAGCGCCTGTATCTATTATTAAAACAGCTTGATCCTGCTCCAGACGCTCGTAACCACTTTGTGGTGCGCTGAAAATGGGCGCTGTTTCTCTATTGTCATAGCGTAAAACGGTTATGAGTAGGTCACGTTCAAATAAACCTGCGCCGTTAAAGCGTGCAAAGTTACCGTCACCCATTCTGAAAAAATGCAATGCGGGATATAATCTCTCAATTGCCTTTTCAAGGGATTGGGAGGTTTCTCGTTCTCGTCCGGCATAGGCTTCTTTTAAGGGCAAAAGCAAAGCGAGCAATTCCAGAATGGTTGCTGGATTTCTATTTATATGGCCGCCATCGGGGAGAATTTGACGCTCTAATTCTGCATTAAACCTACGTTCAATCGTTTTAAAATCCGAAGGAAGGTTTTTTCTACACAGAGCAGCGTTTATAAGTGCAATATATGCGTAGAGCCGCGCTAAGTGGTCATTTGTTGTTGCAGCATGGCGCCGTAGATACCGAATATGAGTGCCGACACACCGCATAAAGTCATCGTAAAACTCCGGCTCGGCATTCCTCAAAATTATGTCTGAATGGCAAAGCCAAGAAATCAACCTGCGCGAGGTGGTTTCAATATCCCACTTGAAATCTGTCGTTATGGTTTTGTATAGCGTCATCCATTCTTTTACTAGAACTTGTGCAAGGATGTCGCGGGAGGTTAAGTTTTCATTCTTATAATGCCTAAGCCAGCCGAACTCATGTAATTCACGATGCCATAATTCATTGGGTGTGATGGCAGCAAAAGGGCTGTCGTTTTTTTTAACAACAACACTATGCCCGCCAAGTGTGTATTGCCCCTGAGCAAAAAACTCCGGCATAACAGGGTCGCTGGTTCGTAGATCTTGAGGTGCTATTACCAATTGGTCGGGAATGAAACTTGAATATCCAACCGTGGAATTTAGCGTGGTGACGATTGTCTTTTTGGCATTATGATACCCTTGGTCAATGGAGAGCCGCAACTTTCTAAAAGTACTAAAAATCGACATGTTGCCCAAACACACTAAATATTCTTGAAAGAATAAAAACTACCATAAGAGATGATAAATACAAATTCTTTGTTGGGTTTTGCAAGGCATTGTTTGCTTAGGTTCAGGCCTTAATAAATCGACATGCAAAAAAGCCATCCATACCTGCAAGGCTTTGCTGCTTGGTATCAGGTGTTTCAAGATGATAGGGAAGTGTCCGCACCGCACCCTGGCCGTTCACAATTTCTTCCATGTTCCATACTTCACTTGGCGTAATTTTATTTAAGCTAAGTTCAGGCAATTCCTTGCTTGCGCGTGCTAATAGGTTCTCACCCTCTTTCTTGAAGATTGAACAATTTGAGAAGATTAATTCGCCGCCAGGTTTTAAAAATGCAACGGCTTTTTTCAGCAATTGAAATTGAAGCTCTGCAAGTTCGGAAATATCTGTGTCAGATTTTGTCCATAATACATCCGGATGTCGTCTTATGGTGCCGGTAGACGAGCAAGGGGCGTCTAGCAAAACACCATCATAGAGCTGATCTGGTTCCCATTCTAAAATATCTGCTTCTATTGTCTTTGCTTGAAGTTTTAAACGCGCAAGATTTTGCTCAAGTCGTGCAAGGCGAGGGCTGGAAATATCGAGCGCAGAGACATTGTAGCCTGCGTTGCAAAGTTGTGCAGTCTTCCCGCCGGGGGCAGCGCAGAGCTCTAATATATTGCTGCCCTTTTCAAGCGTGAAGAGTTTGGCTGGAATAGTTGCCGCTGCATCCTGAACCCACCACTCGCCTTCGCTAAACCCTTCAAGCTGATCAACCGGCGTCTGGTTGTTTAATCGTACGGTGCCTGTTGTTAGTACTACGCCTTCAAGTTTTTCAGCCCATTTTTCTGAATTGTATTTAACTGTTAAATCCACGTGAGGCTTTAGTGTTACGGCTTGGCTTATGGCCCTTGTTTTTTCTTTGCCGAAATCTGATTGCAATTGTTTTTCAAACCATTTTGGAAAGGCAGATTGCTTTTGAACTTTCTCAAGTACTATCTCTTTTTCCCGGGATAAACGTCTTAGCACAGCATTTGCCATACCTTTAAAGCGCGAGGTTCGCTCGTCCTTACCAATGGCTGTGACGCCTAAATTAACGGCTGCACTGTCGGGCAAGTCCATAAACAAAATCTGAGCAGCACTTATGTGAAGAGCATGGATTAAAAACCTTGCTTTACGTGGCGGCTTTCTACTCATCAATTGATTGAGCGCATGCTCTATCTGATTGTGTTTTCTAAGCGCCGTCACCAAAATGGCGCGGACCATGGAACGGTCTAGGGGAGATAGTTTCAAGAATCTCGAAAGGCCATGCTCTGCATCTGTGAGTGCATCCAGGTTGCGCCCATCATCCATGATGCGCGTGAGCAAGAAAATTGCAACAAGACGTGAATCCAGTCCAGCCTTTCCTTCAGACTTCTGGTTATGTTGGTTCACTATTGTCTGCCCCAAGGCGCGGATGGGCTGTCTTTATCTCTTTGTCGGTCGTCTGAATATTCGATAATCTGGTCTTCGTTGGCCCATTCATCTGCCAAGTTCATCAAAGCTGTTATTCTGTTTTCTGTGTTGGGATGCGTCGAGAAAAGATTGTCACGTTTATATTGGCCAAGTGGGTTTATAATGAACATATGTGCCGTGGCCGGATTTTGCTCTGCAACTGGATTTGGAATTTTTTGTGCGGCACCGGAAATACGGCTGAGTGCATTTGCAAGCCAAACCGGGTTGCCACAAATTTCAGCGCCACGTCTATCGGCTGCGTATTCGCGCGTACGACTGATTGCCATTTGGATGATGGATGCGGCAAAGGGCGCCAAGAACATCGCGAGAAGTGAGCCAATCATTCCAATTCCGCCACGACCTCTCCCACCACCAAAGAACATTGAATAATTTGCAAGCATGGAAATAGCACCAGCAAACGTTGCGGTGATGGTCATGATTAACGTGTCACGGTTTTGAATATGGGCAAATTCATGGGCCATCACGCCCGCGATTTCTTCCATCGTTAGCGTTTCAAGAAGGCCTGTGCTTGCTGCAACGGCTGCGTTTTCAGGGTTGCGTCCGGTTGCAAATGCATTGGGCTGTGGCGAGTTGATGATATAAACCGCAGGCATTGGTAAGTCGGCAGCTTCTGCCAAACGTTCCACCAGCTCATAAAATTCAGGGGCGTTATTACGATCAACCTCTGCGGCATTGTGCATCCGCAATACCATTTTATCAGATTTCCAATAACTGAAGAAATTTGTAGCAGCTGCAAATAAAAATGCGATGATCATGCCTGTTTGCCCGCCGAGCAGATAACCCAGCATCATGAAAAAGGCGGTCATAAATGCTAAAAGCATGCCTGTTTTTATGATATTCATTTTTAACCTCATCGCTTGGTAATTTCACAATACCTTCTATATGATGGTGAAATGGTTTGAAACAAGAGAATACAGCCCATGTCCGCAAATGATAATCGTTCTGATATACCCGATGCTGCTAAACGCGCGCTAAAAGAAGCGCAAACGCGCCGTGAAGAAGCAGAAAAACATGTAATTAAGCAACCCAAAGAGGTTTTGGGTCGTGATGGGCCTGATCCGGTGCGGTTTGGTGATTGGGAAAAAGACGGCATTATCAGCGATTTTTAAGCCGCATTGCCGCATATTTACGTTTTGTTTACCCTTAAAACCTGCAATTTTGGTGTGATCACCCTAAATTCGAATATTGGCATATGAATTGCTTGTCTCTGTGTAATAACACATGGAGATCAAAATGAACTACCTCTCAAAGTTTCAAAATAAGATACATTCCTTCAAAAATGATACCAGTGGCAGCTTTGCCATTATAACAGCATTTATGCTTGTTGTACTTGTAGGTGTAAGCGGTTTTGCACTCGATTATAGCCGCATTTTCAATGCGCGTTCAAAAATTGCTTCGGCAGCTGATAGTGCTGTGCTTGCAGTGGGTAATAACTTTTTGCAGGGCATTACGGATGAAGGCCGAAATAGGCAAGATTTTGAAGCGATGCTTAATGTAAACCTTGAAGGTATTATTCCGTTAGGAAATTTAGAAATTGCATCATTCAGTGCTGACCCTGACACGGGCGAGGTGAAAGTTGATATCCAAGCAACTATGCCGGTTACGCTTTTAGCCGTTCTTGGGTTTGACGATGTTGATATTGCTGTAAATGCTGGTGCCATCTTTGAACAACAAGATGTTGAGATTGCTATGGTGCTTGATAATACAGGCTCAATGCGCGGCTCTAGAATTAATGCATTGCGTGACGCTGCTCGCGATGCCGTTGAAATTCTTATCCCTGAAGACACTTCACGCAATGTTCGTATTGGTATTGTGCCTTATGCTGCATCTGTAAATGCGGGTGATTTTGCTCGCGAAGCAACCAGAGATAATGACGTGTTTGAAATCGCAACACTTGGTGAGGATATTAGCGGTTTTGTTTCTGGGCATAATAATGTTCCAACCAATGGCTGTGTAACAGAACGAGGCGGTAGAGAAGAAGCAACCGATGCTTCGTTCGAAGATTTTCCAGTTGGTTCAGATAGCCGCACCGTAACCGCAAGACGTAATAGCGGCCTTGCTTGTCCAACGCTTGAAATTCGTCCGCTAACAAACACTAAGCGTGACCTACTACGCGATATTGATCGTATGGGTGCACGCGGTACAACTGCTGGTCATATTGGCATTTCATGGGCTTATTACATGCTTTCTGAAAACTGGGCTGAGCTTTGGCCGCGCAGTGCTGATCCAGCACCATATTCTAGTGATGTTAGAAAAGTAGCAATCATTATGACAGATGGTATTTTCAACACTTTTTATAATGGAACAGAAGAACTCCCTAGTCCTGTTAACCAAAATGGTAATCAGCGTACACGTTCTGAGCAGCTTGCAAGAGACTTGTGTGCTAATATGAAGGCGGAAGTTGCAGGTAATCCAGGTATTCTTGTCTATACAATTGCTTTTGAAGCACCTGAGCAGGCTCAAGAAGTGCTGCAGGATTGTGCGAATGAGAATACGAACCAAGATACGTTCTATTTTGAAGCGGATAATTCGGCAGAATTACAAAGCGCTTTCCGTGAGATTGCCACAAGCATTCAAAGCTTGCGTCTAGCACAGTAAAATTAAGAAAATAGAAT
>CAZXZQ010000072.1:0-10636 GCA_964645215.1 uncultured Rhizobiaceae bacterium
GCCACGTGTTAAGCGTTGCTCTTTTTGTGCTTGGCGCAACGCGTCTTCGACGTTTGGGGCCGGTACAAACTGTTCCCAAAGAGGCTCGGCATCGCGGCGCTGCGGACGAGGAGGTGGCCGTGCTGCTGAAGCTCTTGCAGGCCCGCGCGGCGGAGTTGGCGGCGGCGGCCGAGCGGCAGATGCGCGAGCTTCCTTATTACAATACATTCTTTAAATCGACTCACGCACCGGTTGCGGCTTTGTCTGAAAAGATTGCATCGCTTACACCGGGCGATTTGAATCGTATTTTCTTCAATACATCTGGCTCAGACTCCAATGACACAGTGATGCGTATTGCACGCGCATATTGGGCGGCCAAAGGGCACACAGAAAAGACGGTGATCATCGCGCGTAAAAATGCATATCACGGCTCCACTATGGCAGGTGTGACGCTTGGCGGCATGGCCCATATGCATGGTCAAGGTGGACCGATGGTTCCGGATGTTGTCCATATCGACCAGCCATACTGGTTTGACGAAGGTGGCGACATGGACCCGGAAGAATTCGGTCTTCAACGTGCCCGTGCATTGGAAGAAGAAATTGACAAGCTCGGCGAAAACCGCGTTGCAGCCTTTATCGCAGAGCCTATTCAGGGCGCTGGTGGTGTTATCATTCCGCCGGAAAGTTATTGGCCAGAAGTTATGCGCATTTGTAAAGAGCGCGATATTCTCTTTGTGGCAGATGAAGTTATTTGCGGTTTCGGTCGTCTTGGCGAGTGGTTCGGTTCGCAGCATTATGGTTTGCAGCCAGACATGATTTCGATGGCTAAAGGCTTATCATCTGCCTATTTGCCAATCGGTGCGGTGGCCTTCTCTGAAGCGCGCGCGCAAGAAATGTTTGGTGCCGGTGGCGAGTTCTTCCATGGCTATACCTATTCCGGCCATCCGGCTTGTTGTGCTGCTGCGCTCAAAAATATCGAAATCATGGAGCGTGAAGATTTGATCAACCGCACACGTGATCATACAGCGCCGCTCTTGGCTGAAAAATGGGCAGCGCTCAATGATCATCCAATTGTGGGTGAAGCAAAAACGCGTGGCCTATTAGCAAAGATTGAACTCGTGCCTGAAAAACCATCCCGCAAGCGCTTCGATAATCCTGGTGCAGTTGGCACGATTTGTCGTGATCATTGCTTTGCCAATGGTGTTGTCCTGCGTGCAGTACGCGATACGATGGTGGCATCACCACCACTCATTCTGACAGATGCAGAAATTGATGAGCTTGTTGAAAAGACATGGCGTGCGCTTGATGCAACTTGGGCAGAAGTCAAATAGGTTCTCATGCATCCTGATATTGAAAATTACCTGGCGCAATTTCCGCAGCCTGAATCCATTGATGTTTTAATTGCCGATAGCAACGGAATTCTTCGCGGCAAGCAATTTCCTGGCGATGGTCTGGAAAAGCTTGTTGAGAAGGGCGCAAACTTGCCGCTATCGCTTATGTTTTGTGATGTGCGAGGCGCAACACCAGATGCGCTTTTGCAACCACCACTCATAGGCGACCCAGATACAAGTTATGCATATGTGGAGGGGTCTTTGCGATCTGTCCCATGGGCCAAGGTTCCAACTGCGCAAGTATTTCTACGGGCGTTGGGCAAAGATGGAAAACCTTATCAGGGCGATCCGCTTACGGTTTTGGAAAATATCATTTCCAAATTAAACGCGGATAATATGTATCCGGTAATAGCGCTTGAGGGCGAATTTTATCTGCTGGATCCTGCGCAAAATCCACCTGCTCCGCTAAAACCGGAAAATGGCTGGCCAAGTTTTGAAGGTCCGCAAGTATACGCACTTGAGCCTTTGCGCGACGTGCAGGGTTTTGTGGATGAAGTGAAGGAAGTTACTAAGGCACAATCTATCCCACTAACGTCAGTGCTTTGTGAATATGGTGACAGTCAGTTTGAAATGAATTTGAACCATTCGGGCGATCTCACAGCGCATGCGCGTGATTTCATGATGCTCAAACATGCGGTCAGAAACATTGCGGTCAATAGAGGGCAACTTGCGAGCTTTATGGCGCAACCCCTAACAAATGAAGGCGGTAGCGGTTGTCATATTCATGTGAGTATTCTGGATAAGGAAGGCAATAATATTTTCAGTGCTGACGAATCCAATCTTCTGCATGCAATTGGCGGGTTGATGGAAACCATGACCCAGTCGATGGGCGTTTGTGCACCTTTCGCAAATTCCTACCGTCGTTATAAAAAGGCAGGCTGGTCGCCCAATTCTGGCAATTGGGGGCGTAACCACAGACTTGTAAGTTTGCGCATTCCGGTGTCCGGAGAAAAAGACAAACGTGTTGAACATCGTATAGCAGGTGCGGATGTAAACCCATATCTATTGGCGGCAGCGGTGCTTGCTGGCGTTCACCATGGTATGAAGTCGTCCATTGATCCTGGTCCTGAAACGATGGAAGGTGAAGCGCCTGAGCCTGGTATTGAACTACCAACGCGCTGGCATGAAGCGCTTGTTGCATTTGAGGGATCTGAATTTTTCCAAGAATATTTTGGCGATGAATTCATGGAAATGTATTGTCGCGCAAAATTTGCAGAAGAAGAAAACTTCCATCTAGAAGTTTCTGATCGTGATCTGGGCTGGTGTCTGCGCACGGTATAATCATGTGCAGTGGCGTATGAATGATGTAATTAGTTGAAGCAATCAAGCTTGCAAAGCATGATGAACTCATAAAGGTATAAATGGTCTAATGGCACTTTCTCTTCTGGATGCAAATGACAGTTTGGGAAAGCATGCCAATTCTTGGTATGCGGCAACGGCAAACAAGTTTGATGAAGTGCCCCCTGCCAAGGGCAAACTCTCATTTGACGTGGCAATCGTAGGCGCAGGTTTCTCTGGCCTCTCCTCCGCACTTCATCTTGCTGAATCTGGATTTAAAGTATGCGTGCTGGATGCCCATCGTGTGGGCTGGGGTGCGTCAGGTCGCAATGGCGGACAGGTAGGCACGGGGCAACGGCTCGAGCAAGATGCCTTAGAGAAGAAAATTGGCGAAAGCCTTGCGCGTCGAGCCTTTGATATAGGTTTGGAAGCAACCCAATTGGTGCGTGATCTCATCAAGTGTCATAAGATCAAATGTGCTTATAAGGATGGGATTATCGAGGCTGCGCACCGTAGTCGGTTTGACGATGAGTTGCGTGAGCATGTCGAGTTCATGCATGAGAAGTATAACCATACGTCTATGCGCTTTTTGCCCAAAGAAGAAATGCGTGAGAAAGTGGGGTCCCCCGATTTTTCTGCTGGCATACTGGATACCTACGTTGGGCATGTTCATCCACTCAACTACGCGCGTGGGCTTGCAAAGGCGGCAATGAAATCTGGTGCACAGATTTTCGAAATGAGCCGCGTGACGTCAATTGAAGGTGGCTCGCCCTGTACGGTAAAGACAGCAGACGCGGAAATCTCTGCAACACATGTCATTCTTGCTGCGAATGGCTATCTTGGCGATCTCGACAAACGCGTTGCCAACCATGTCATGCCGATCAACAACTTTATTGCAGCCACCGAGCCGCTTGATGAGGCGACAGCAAGATCGCTTATTCGCGATGGCGAGGCTGTGCATGATACGCGTTTCGTCGTGAACTATTTCCGCCTTTCAGCGGACAATCGCATGCTCTTCGGTGGTGGTGAAAATTACTCCTACAAATTCCCGAGTGACATTGTGAAAACCGTGCGCAAACCCATGTTAGAAGTTTATCCGCAATTAAAAGACGTGAAGATTGATTATGCGTGGGGCGGCACGCTTGCCATTACCATGGAACGGTTGCCGCATTTTGAATTTCGCAAAAATGGCATCGTGAACATTTCCGGCTATTCTGGTTCCGGTATTCATATGGCAACCATGTCCGGTAAATTGGCAGCAGAGGCGATTAATGGGCAGATGGCGAAGTTCGATATCATGCGCTCACTGCCGTCACCTAAATTTCCTGGCGGTGCGACGCTCCGCTGGCCGCTCTTGCCACTTGCGATGACCTGGTATGCGTTAAGGGATAAGCTGTAGGAGGTTTGTTTGACTGACTGGAAGAATAAAGTTTACGAAGTTTTGAAAGACTTTGATGTCAAGCACATGGCATATGTTCCTGATGCCGGCCATTCAACCGCAATCACGAAATTCGAGCAAGATGAATATGTGAACTCAATAGTGCTAACCACTGAAGAGGAAGGTATCCCGTATTTGGCGGGTGCAAGTCTTGCAGGTGAGCGCGGCGTTTTACTCATGCAATCAAGCGGGGTTGGCAATTGCATTAACATGTTGTCCTTGCAGGTTAATGCCCGCTTTCCATTGTTAATGGTAATTACTATGCGTGGTGAATGGGCCGAGTTTAACCAATGGCAAAATCCTATGGGGCAGGCGGCAGAAGCATCGTTAAACTTGATGGGCGTGCTAACTTGGCGCGCAGAAAAGCCAGAGGACGTGGAACCACTTCTTCGAGGCGCTGCGACGATGGCATTTGATGGAGACCAAGCTTGCGCGGTGCTTCTAAGTCAGCAGCTTATCGGCAAAAAAGAGTGGAGTAAGTCAAATGGCAAATAAAGCTCTTAATCGAAGAACGGTTGTCTCTGAACTTCTCAAAGACCGAGGCGATATGCTAGTTGTCACAGGTCTTGGTTCTCCTTCCTATGATGTGATGGCAGCAGGTGACCATGATCGTAATTATTACCTTTGGGGTGCTATGGGCGGCGCAGCGATGTTGGGTTTTGGCCTTGCTATGTCGCGACCAGAGGACAGTGTTTTGGTGCTAACTGGCGATGGTGAAATGTTAATGGCAATGGGAGCGTTTGCAACAATTGCGGTCAAAGTACCAAAGAATTTGACGATCGCTATTCTTGATAATGGTCATTATGGCGAAACCGGTATGCAGAAAAGCCATGCCGGACATGGCGTTGAGCTAAGCGCCGTTGCTGAAAGTGTGGGTTTTCCTTGGGCGCAATCCATTTCAGATATGGATGGTGTGCTTGATTTGCGTCAGAGAATTCACGCTAGAAATTCACTCATTTGCGCGACGATAAAAATCGATACCGGTGAAGAAGAGCGTGTACTACCATCTCGCGATGGTGTTTACATCAAGAACCGTTTCAAGATGGCCTTGGGGCAGACAATTATATAATGCTTTAAGCAGGCGCATCGGTAATAGAGACGTGCTTGCCAGTAAATGCAATCCTGCCGACGAGCGTTTCTGCTCCCTCAACCGGAGTGGTATAATGCCAAGCAATATATTCAACTAGCACGTCACCGTTCTCATCGATCAAATCGTAACCCTCCGCCTGACCTTTGATCGGGCAATGGGTGATGGTGCCGTTTAATTTTAGATTGGCTGAAACATCTTCAGCAGGCAGATAATAAACAGGATCATATAGGCTTCTGCCAACTTCTGTAATGCGAATTGCATTGATAGTTTTAGCAAGCTGAACCTCTTCGCGGGATATTATGACTTCACGTTCAACCGCATTGATCCACATAAAGTGGTTTTCAGCGGAAGGATTATGGACGCGTTCACCAGGCAAATTAGCTATGTCACTCATTGCCAAAACCCTTTCCCTAAACCACGGCCCATTTAAGCTCAAACATCGGGTCGAACACCGTTACCGGGCCAGCATCCGTTTCAACTTTCTCGGGATACTCAACTGGAGCATCTTGTTTCTCTAATGTCATAGTCTCTTCATGCACTGGCATTCTGTAAAACGCCGGGCCATTGCGCGAGGTGAAGGCTTCGAGCTTGTCGAGTGCGCCATCTTCTTCAAATACATGCGCAAGACATGACATGGTGTTGATTGATGTGAAAATGCCAGCGCAACCACATTCTTGAAGCTTGAGTGGATCAGTATGCGGTGCTGAATCTGTCCCAAGGAAAAAGGTCGGATCGCCGGATGTGGCTGCTTCCCGAAGTGCAAGGCGATGCTCTTCGCGCTTTGCAACGGGCAGGCAATAATAATGCGGGCGAATGCCGCCTGCCAAAATCGCATTGCGGTTGATGATGAGGTGATGGGTGGTGATCGTCGCACCAAGATTGGCGCCACCGGAGCGGGCATATTCAACGCCCTGTTTGGTCGTGACATGTTCCATGACAACGCGCAATTCCGGAATGCGTTTTCTAAGCGGATCAAGCACGGTTTCGATAAACACAGCTTCCCGGTCAAAGATATCAATCTCCGCCGAAGTCACTTCACCATGCACACAAAGTGGCATGCCGATCTCTGCCATTTTCTGAAGCACAGGAATGACATTTTCAAAATTAGTCACGCCAGATTGTGAGTTTGTTGTCGCGCCTGCAGGATAAAGCTTCAGCGCCGTCACAAGACCAGACTTGAACCCCGCTTCCACATCTGCCGGGTCGGTCGCTTCGGTGAGATACAACGTCATCAACGGTTCGAATGACATGCCATCTGGAAGTGCAGCCATGATGCGTTGGTGATAGGCTTTTGCATCCGCTGTCGTTACAACAGGGGGCACAAGATTGGGCATGATGATAGCGCGGCCAAAATCTTTTGCAGAATGGGCAATCACGCCTTCAAGCATTGCGCCATCGCGCAGATGCAAGTGCCAGTCGTCAGGACGAGGTATAGTAATTTTTGTCATGCTCATTCATTAGCGGAAGCAATTGAAAGGTTCAATGCCAAGTCAAGAATTGAAACAAAAAAGGAGCAGCAAAAAGCCACTCCTTTAAACAGTTTAAAATATCAATTTTTTAAAACTAGATACCTTTTAACAAGCAGCCGGCCGCTAATATGACATAGGCAATAGACATTAGTGAGAAAGCTGGAATTGGAAGAATGGAAAATATACCAAATCCTGCCAGTACGCCGAGTATGGCAATGACAAGTGAGATAATGAAAACAATCGTTGTAGGAGCACTTAAATTCATGATTTTTCCTCTCATGTTAAAAATAACGCGAGACCGCAAACAAATTCGCAACTTGAGGGTATCTTGATGCCAAAACTATTGAAAGGTGCTTCAAAAACCTTTCAACAGAACAAATTTTAGCAGAATTTAAGTTTTAAGAGCCAATTCCAGACAGAATAGCTTGATCTCTATTATAAATATCTTTGAAAGTTTCAAGCGTGCCATTACTTCCAACCCAAGCAGTGAAATACCCTAAATGTATCGGCATTGGGTTTTTCAAGTTTACCTGCTTACGCTTGCCTTTATTTACCACGCCATCAATTTTTGCTGGTGCTATACCGCCATCCAATTCAAAAATCTTGCGGGCAAAATCAAGCGGATTATGTACGCGGATACAGCCATGCGAATAGGCTCTGTCTTTGGACTTGAAGAGTTTTTTCGCTGGCGTGTCATGTAGATAAATTGAATGTTCATTTGGGAACAAGAATTTTACCTGACCTAACGCATTTTTAGGGCCTTCGCCTTGCACAATACGATAAGGGAATTTCTTAGGTGCTTCTGGATCAATTTTTGACCAGTTCACCTTACGTGCGTCGAGTTCCTTTGCGCCGTGATTCCAATTCTCAAACAACGTGTAACCACGGCGTTTTAGATAATTAGGGTTCTTTCTAAGCTTAGGCACATACTCACGCGCTGCGATTGACGGAGGAATATTCCACTGTGGATTAAACTCCACATACGTCATCTTGTCACTGAATTGCGGAGAGGCAAACTCTGTCTTGCCGATAATCACTTTGCGCTGATCTACAATGCGATCATTATTATAAATATAAACTTCATATGCAGGTTGATTAACGAGAATATGTTTTTCGCCAAGATCACTTGGCAGCCAACGCCAGCGTTCGAGATTGGCAGCAATTAATCTACGTGTTGAAGCATCTTGGGTTTTGGCCATAAGTTTACGAAGTGCGCCATACTGAGCATGCTGTGGGCGCAGCGCTGCAAGAATGCGTTTTACGCCTTTCTTTTTCACACTTTTTAAAATGCCAAGTGCATCAAAGCTTTTCTTTGACTTAAACACATCTGCTGGCAACGCAGCCTGATCAACAATACCAATGTGCACATCACGCGCGAATTTTAAAAATGCGCTGCTGAGGTAAAGTTCAACTTGATCAATCTTTTTACCCTTAAGTTCTTTTTTGCCAAACGTGGTAGACTTGATGTAGCGGGCTTGTGTAAGGCCTTCATCGCTTGCTGCTGATAATGCTTTGATAAGCGCCTTGCCTTCTTTTGTAAGGTTGCGCTTGATGCCAAAAATTCCTGACTTTGATGTCCATATGCCCTTATATCGATTGGATTTATAGATTTTATCCAGTGGTTTTGGATTAACGGTCACGCCTTGATAGGTGAAATTACCTTTTGCAATCTGCTGCTTTAGAGATTGTGCAAAGGATGGCGAGCTCAGCAAAGAGACAAGTAATATGGCAGAAAAGATACGAATTAAATACGTCATGGCAAACCTAAGTGTGATACTCGTTAAATCCCCAGGTTGCATATAATGACACACTAAACTGCATATCGGGCAAGATATGAGCTACTACATGCACTCGCTTATTAGCATAGCCGCGAATGAAAATGCCAGTGTTATTCTGATATTGTGATCAAGAAATGTTGAGTGAGCTTACATGACACGTACGGACACATCTCCCAAGTTCTCAACTGAATAGGTGATTGTGTCGCCAGATTTTGGGAATTGTGTTTTAAGTGCACTTCCACTCATGATCACTTCACCGGCTTTAAGCTGGCTCCCACTATCTTGTAAATGATTGGCAACAAAAGCCACCGAATTAAGCGGGTGGCCAAGCGCATCACGTGTATTGCCTTGATCATTTACCTGATTGTTTACAATCACTTTACTTGAGCAATCACCAATTTCGATCTGCTGCCAATTGGTAATAGGTTCACCCATAACAATGCCATTACACCAGCATCGGTCTGTTAAAATAGAAGCGGCATCTAGGTGGTTATAATCTGCATCCCGATCATCTATGAGCTCAAATGCAGGCATAGCGCTCGCAATAAACGGCGCTATTGTTTCTTTTGTGTAAGCCTCATCAGAATGTGGAATATCTTCGCCAATTTCAAAACAAATTTCAAACTCTATGCCAAACCGGATGAAATCTTCCATATCAACCACATGGTTATTCTCATGTAAGAATTCTTTAAAAATAGCGCCATAGGCAGGTTCGTTGACCCCGCACATTTCTTGTATGGCAGGTGAGGTCAGTGCTACCTTGTGCCCGCCAAATTCAGTAAAACGGTCTTCTTCCCGCATAATTTTGTAAAGCGCTGATTGTATTTGATATGCCTCTTCAAAACCTGCAGGCGCATCTGCTCCCAAAAGCTGTGTGAACTGTTTTCGTTCTTTCCAGTCCTTGAAGCGCGAGTGCGCTATATCGTATATAGTTTCTCTATCCATAATTGTATCGGTTTCCACATGCATTCACTTCCCAATAAGTATAGAGCAGTAATCGTTGGCAGCACAGGTGGAATTGCTGCGCTTTGTGGATATCTTGGAAGCTGAGTGCAGGAGGTGAAAGTAAGTATGATGGAAATGGTGTAGGGTTGCCAGATGAAGATTGAAGATAAGGTTCGTAGGTCATTTTATGACCAAGCATTCTGGTGCGGAAAACTTGGTTCTCCCTTTATGGAGCGTTTGATGCGGCTTCTAGGCGAGAATCTGGACGACTCAACGATAACTGGCGCAAGAGTTTTAGGTTGGCATGGTGAGCCGGGCGCTACAGGTGATGCAGTTGGGTTGCGTCTTGCGAGCGGTCTTCATGCACTTACTCGTAGAGGTGAATTGGGGATATTGGAGCCTTTTTATAATGAGCACTCTATATTCACCGATGATGAGATGAATTCTGCATTTACTTCAGCAATCGCGCACAAGGATGATGAGATATATCGATGGTTGGATCATGCACCCCAAACAAATGAAGTAAGGCGTGCTTCCGTAATATATGCCGCTCTACTGGAACTAGCTCAGTCTATAGATTTGCCATTTGCCCTATATGAATTAGGGGCAAGCGGTGGACTTAATCTGCAATTGGCGGATTTTTCTTACGAATTTGATGGAAAACAATATGGAAGCGCGGGTTCAAGTGTACAACTTAGTCCACAATGGAAGGGCAAGCTTCCTGCCAATGCTAAAATTGAAGTTATTTCGAGAAAAGGGTGCGACTTAAACCCACTTTATGTGGGGCTGAAAGAGGATGACGAGCGACTTATGGCCTATATTTGGCCGGACCAATTAGATAGAATTGCGCGGACCGAAGCTGCTATTAATATTGCGAAAGATAACTCGCCTGAACTGGCCAGAAGTGATGCAGCCATATGGCTTGAGACATTGCTGCGAAATGATAAGGCGTCGGACTATTGTCGTGTTATCTATCACACAATTGCTTGGCAGTACTTTCCCAGCGAAACTAAAGCCCGCCTCGAACATGCAATAAATGCACATGGAGCCGAAGCAACAAGCTCAAACCCGCTCGTTTGGGTTTCGTTTGAAATGTCTGAAAATAACAAACCTCATTTGACAGCTCATTCCTGGCCAGGTGGAGAAAAAAAGATGCTTGCAGCAGCAAATGCCCATGTTCAGTGGATAAACTGGTTTGGATAGAGTAATTAAATAAACATACGATCATTTAATTCTTGCGATTTCTAATCTTTTGTGCATACTCACCA
>CAZXZQ010000073.1:0-10522 GCA_964645215.1 uncultured Rhizobiaceae bacterium
CTAAACCTTGGTATGCGCGGGTATTTGTCGTAGCACCGCTACTGATCGCACCCGCCATTAATCCACCAACAAACGCGCAGCGCCTGCCTCAAAATTTAACCCCACTCTGGTTCCCATTTCCGGGATATGCGCATTTTCTGAGTTCTGTACGCGGACTTTGACAACCTCACCATCATCCAAAATTATGTCCACATGCATGTCTGTACCCAGATAAATATGACGCGATGTGGTGCCACTAATCAGGCTGTTTTTCTGCTTACCAATTGCAACTCTTTCTGGGCGAACAGATAAATGCCCTATACCTTGCTTCGCTCCCTCAGCTGCCGGGCAGGTAAATTTGGCGCCGCCTGGCAACAAACAAGTTGCCTGGCCACCTTTTATTGCTTTTACCTCGACATCGATGAGGTTCGTTTCGCCGATAAAATCTGCAACAAACTTATTTTTTGGCGTCTCATAAATTTCTTGAGCGGAGCCAATCTGCTGCAACTCACCTTCAGATATAACTGCAATACGGTTAGACATCGTCAACGCTTCTTCTTGGTCATGCGTAACGAAAACAAAAGTAATTCCAGTTTCCTTTTGCAATTGCTGCAATTCCAACCGAACCGCTTGGCGTAATTTTAAATCAAGAGCAGACAAAGGCTCATCTAAAAGCAGCACTTTTGGGTCTGGCGCCAAAGCACGCGCCAATGCCACACGCTGCTGTTGTCCTCCAGATAGTTGAGACGGCAACCGCTCAGAGAGCTGTGTGAGTTGAACCAGTTCTAAAACTTCACCAGCTCGTTTTTTAGCCGCTGCATCTGATTGTCCAAGGCGCTGCAAACCAAACATAACATTTTGGATAACGCTCATATGAGGGAAAAGCGCATATTGCTGAAAAACCGTATTAACAGGGCGCTGGTTTGGAGGCAGGTTTGCAATGTCCTGACCATATAATCGGATTGAACCTTCAGAAATATCTTCAAACCCGGCGATACATCGCAATAGCGTTGTCTTACCGCAACCAGAGGGGCCTAAAAGCGTGAAGAATTCATTGTCGCGTATATCAAGCGTAGCCTTACTCAGCGCAACGAAACTTCCGTATTGCTTTGTTACATTGTCTATATCAACAGCAACTGTTGAAACTGTATTGTCAGCATGTTTTTTCATTAATACCCCTCTCAAGGTGAAAAAATGTTACAACATAGCTAAATAGGGGTATATACCCCTATGGAGGTATTTTAAGAAAAACTATGACAAAAAATGCAGCATTACTAGCGCAGGTTATTCATACGTTTGATACTGACCAATTTGAGCATTGTTTAGCCGATTGGCTTTATTCAGTGATTAGATATGATAATTTTGTAATCCTTGCTTATTTTCAGGACGAGCAGCCTAAATCACTGTTTACAAGAATTACAGAACCACTTGTTCTTGAGAACTTTGAAAAGTCATATTTAAGTGGTGCCTATTTGATAGACCCTTATCATGCTTTGCACGTTACCCGGGCAGAGCAAGGCCTTTACAGATTATACGACATTGCACCCGATCAATTTAGCCGTAGTCGTTATAATCGTGAATATTATCAAAATACAACAATGGTGGATGAGATTGCTTATATTGCATATCCATCTGATGGCGTGTCAGTTCATGTCAGCTTGGGACGCGATATAACTTCAAAACAGCGCTACACATCAAAGGAACTGGCAACTGCCAGAGAAAATGCTCCCATCGTATGCGAATTCATCAAGCGTCATTGGAATGATCTTAACTCAACGGGCAAGTTTGATGAAACTCGAGTGGTCAATGCGCTGATTTTAAAAACTGATCAAAAGCATCAAATCAAACTAAGCTATCGGCAAGCGCAAGTTGCATTGATGATCCTGCGTGGCCATTCATCGGTTTCTATGGGGCTGCAATTGAATATAAGTCCGCAAACCATCAAAGTATTTCGCAAACAATTATATAAGAAATGCAAGGTTTCATCACAGGCGCAATTGTTCCATCTGTTGATGCCAATTTTGAGCAGTTAGAGATCAAAATTTGAAATTCCACCTATCTGCGGCTTAACGATCAAATTAACTCAAAGGCCAACAATCAATCTTTGCAAAAGCTGATCTAGCATCTCATCACAACGCATGAGTTGTTCTTTGGTTACATACTCATTTGGTTTGTGGCCTTGCTCCATTGAGCCTGGACCGCAAATTACTGTCGGAATACCAACGCGCGATGAGAAGAGCCCCCCTTCAGTACCGAAAGCTACTTTAAACGTTGCATTTTGTCCGGTTATTGATTTCACAAAATTCACCACGCTAGCGTCTTTGGCTGTTGATAGTGGCGGATATTGGTTTGTAACTTCGATATCGATTTTGGCTTCTGGAAAGGTCTTATGTAACGGCTCTAAGGTTTGATTTGCCCGCGTTCGAATTTCTGCCAGAATACTCTCAGGATCATCTTCAGGCAGGTTACGGATCTCAAATGAAAAGCGCGCTTCGCTCGGCACGATATTAAGTGCAACGCCACCGGAAAGCTCTCCTATATGCAAAGTGGTATAGGGAACTTCGTAATCATCGTCGTGCGAAGAGCTTGATTCAATCTCGCGTTGCAAACCTCTAATTTCAGAAATCAGATCACACGCAAGATATATCGCGTTCAACCCATCTGGCGCGAGAGCTGAATGCGCGGCACGGCCATGGCAAATTACCTGACACGCTGTTTTTCCTTTGTGGCCGGTTGCAACGCCCATGCTTGTCGGCTCGCCGACAATACAGAATTGCGGTTTGAAAGGCGCTGTTTCAAGCATATCAATCAATGACCGCACACCGACACACCCAATTTCTTCGTCATATGATAATGCAATATGTAGTGGGGTGGTCAGCGTTTCATCTTTAGCCTTAAGCGCTAGAGAAAGAGCGCAGGCGACAAATCCCTTCATATCTGCACAGCCTCTTCCAAACAGCTTGCCGTCTTTTTCGCTAAGCTTGAAAGGGGAAGTTGACCAACTTTGGCCTTCAACAGGCACAACATCTGTATGCCCTGATAAAAGGACACCTGGTTTTTCTGAGGGACCTATTGTTGCGTAAAGGTTCGCCTTGGTTCCCGTTTCATTTTTGATGATGGTAACTTCCGCCCCGCAAGATGAAAGCAATTGTTTGCAATACTCTATCAATTCACGGTTTGGGTCGGCACTTATTGTCGGGAATGCAATCAGATCGCTAAGTATTTCAACAGATTGCACCTATCATCTCCATATTTTGGCAAGGTTTATTTCTAACGTATGGCATACAATCACCCTTCCACGAGCCTTTCAACACACACTTTATTCTACAGATTACACTTTTCATCTATTTTAAGAAACCAAGAATGAGTTTCAAAACTGCCGTTTTTGGCAATACGCAGAGTTCTAAAATTTAAGAGCTCAGCAGCCACTCAACATTTGCTCCATACGACCAACTGATATTTGCAGGTGCAAGATAATATAGCGTTGCATTTTTTGCATCACTATGCCGTTTTTATAGCAGCAGACAACGACACTTATTCTTGCTTACTTTTCCCATGCAATCGGAGGGTGATGATTTATCAAGCTCCATATAAAAATCAATTTTCAGAATTTCGTATAAACGACATTTTGACAAAAAGGGAAATCAGTATGTTAAAAAAATTAGTATTGGCAGCAGCCATATCAGCGATCAGCTCGATGAGCGCGTTGGCTGAAGAAGAAATCAAAGTTGGCGTGTTGCACTCATTATCAGGCACAATGGCTATTTCTGAAACAACGCTAAAAGACACAATGCTGATGCTGATTGAAGAGCTAAACGGCCTTCTATTTTACCCAGTTCAGTATGAAGGCGAAGAATCTTCTAAAAACGATCAAACATCTGCCCAGGGTCCCCAAAGGACGGCACATTAAAAGGCACATCCCGCAACCAAAGTGCGGAAAACCCAAGCTCTTCTGCAAGCCTAGCCGTTCCAAGATGATCTGCCATCGTTGGTTCAGCGCCTACGGCATATGCTTCAATGGGCAGCACCAATCCAATACTAAGCTTATTTGGTCGAAAAACCGAATTATAGCCCTTATTGATGGTTGGAAAGGATTTGGGTTTGTCCAATATGAGTTATTCCTTGGCGCATTGTAGTAGCAGTTTCATCATATGCGATAGGTTACATGGATTGGACGTTATTGGGTAGAGATTCAAGCCGACACTCGTATTTTGAATAATAATTCCTATATAATAGGTATGAATAGACGTAGATTTTTACAATCGCTGGTTTCAGTGTTTTCATTACCTGCAGCTACAGCCCTGCCATTTTCTCCCGCCACAGCTGCCATGCCAACAGCCGCAGCAGTCCCGACCCAAGCGCGCTTCTGGGCAATTTATATGTCCGGCATTCATGGCGAATGTACGCCTAAGGCGCTACAAAATATGCTGAATATTCCCGAACTTGATGCGAAACAATATATAAGTAGATTGCTTGCAGACGGCGTGATCAAGTCAAACCCACTCTTGCAGGGATCAGTGCCCAAAATTCTAAAAAGCAACGAAGACAGTATTTTAGATAAGGTAAAAAAACGCTCCGAAATGAAAGCGCAAGCTAAAGTAGAAGAGTTGGAAATCTGTGAACCAGTGGATGAAACAGACTTTTTAGATCCTGAATCAGAAAGGCTAGAAGACGAGCCTGAGATTAATCAAGAAGGTGTGTCCGAAGACGAACGTGTTGAAGCGAAAACCCAACAAAAATCAGAAACATAAAGCCAGCTAACGATCTACTTTTTCTCTTCAAGTTGCTCCTTGAGCAAGATCAGGTGCGTTTCAAGTTGCTTAATTTTATCAATTATTTCATTGGTATTTGGGACATCTTCCGGTGTACGCGCAATACTAGATTTAATATCGTCCAGTTGCGATGAAACAATATCAAGCTGCAATGTAAATGTTTGCGTAAATAACGTTCTTAAGCTTTTAACTTCATTGCGCAGTTCACCTGTATATTCAGAAATCATCTGCTCATTCTGTGCTCTAATTTGAACATCAGAATCTGTTATTGGTTTCTTCGGAACCTTACATTTCCAATCTCTAATGACCCATTGAGAATCTAAACCAGTAGGCGCTGGTGCTATTTGCGCTGAATAAAGCTGCCACAAATGATATTTGTGTTTGTCAGAATGTGATAACCCGAAGATGTCAAAAAAGAATAATCTCCAATCTGAATTACTTCACAATTCCGAAAAGCTTTTAAACCACTTTCCGATTGAGCATATGCATAAATCGAAAAATTCAAAGCCGAAAGTGTCGCGAGAATAAAGAGCTTATATTTTCTGGGCGGCGATTGAAATTGACAGTTTAAATGTGAAATAACCACAATATAATTTAGCCAAGTCTAGATATGACATGCTTTACAATGATTTAGATAAAGCTCAACGCATTCCTTTTATTGGATTAGAAGCGCCCTGATCCAAACGCCATATAAATCCTGAGCTCCCAAACTCTGGAAAGGCTTCCTTCACGATTGGGTCGTGACCTGGAATAACAAGCGACGTTTGAGACGCCAGATTTTGTATCACGTCAAACCCGCTGAGCATGTCTTCAAGATCGACCACAATAGGAAATGGTTTTTGCAAAAGAAAGTTTTCATAATAATGCGAGGCGTCAGACGCTAAACAGAGATAGCCAGATGATGTTTTCACCCTCACGGCCTGCAATCCTCGAGAATGCCCACCCACTCTGTGAACCGTGACACCATCTGCAACCAAGCCATCCCCATCATGAAAAATAACCCGCCCAGAATAAACCTTGCGCAACATTTCGCATACGTGATCAACTGTAAACGGCATTTGTAATACACCGCTGCACATACAAGGCCCGGTTGCATATTCCATTTCTGATTGTTGGAGATGAAAATTGGCATTGGGATAGCGATCCAGTCCGCCTGCATGGTCATAGTGAAGATGGGTTATGATTACGGTTGTTACATCTTCAGGCCTGACGCCCATCGTTTCTAAGGACTTTGCCGGGTCGCGTAAAATCGGCCGATCGCGCCTAGCCGCCTCGGCACTGTCATAACCGGTATCAACCACAATGGTTTCATCGCCAGATTTTAAAACCCAGATAAAGTAATCCATGGCATGGGGGCTTGAATGGTCATCATCAAAGATAAAGCTGTCTGCACGTGTCCGCGCGTTACGCTCGGCATATTTTAGTGCAAAGACTTCCCAGAGCTTTTCCATTTAAATCACCATTGAAATAGTTATTCTTGTTCGACTAATATCATAGTTAGAGCGGCCAAATCAAAACCTCTGGCGAATTGAAATTCTAAAACAAGCGGACACATATGACACTTGAGTTAAAAATTGCAGTATTTGAAGGCGATGGCATCGGGCCTGAAATAATGGCGCCGACACTTGAAATTCTCAAATTTTTGCAAGATCAAAATCGCGGTTATGCCCTTGATTTTCAGACGGTCCCTGCTGGTGCAAACCATTATAAAGAAACAGGCTTCTCGCTTCCGGATCACTCTCTTGAAGTAGCCAGAGCAAGTGATGCAATATTATTGTCAGCGATGGGTGTACCAGATATTCGCTATCCTGATGGAACAGAAATTGCACCTCAAATTGAACTACGCTTTGCGCTTGACCTTTATGCAGGCGTTAGACCCGTAACTGTCCGAGACACAAATTTTTGCCCGCTAATTCGACCTAACGGTGAAACAATAGATTTTGTGCTGATACGTGAAAGTACGGAAGGCCTCTTTCATTCCATGGGTAATGGCCAGGTTACTGAAAACGAAGCAAGCGAAACCCTATTAATAACGCGCAAGGTAAGTGAAAAGCTGTTTAATTTTTCTTTCAAACTGGCAGAGCAGCGCAAAGCATCCGGTGTGAGCAATGGCCATGTAACCTGCGTAGACAAGGCAAATGTTTTCAGAGCATTTGCTTTTTTCAGAGACATATTTAAAGAGCGCGCCAAAAATTATCCTGACATCGATACAGATTTTGCTTACGTGGATGCAATGGCTTTATGGATGGTACAGCGCCCATGGTCCTTTGATGTAATGGTCACAGAAAATATGTTTGGTGACATATTATCAGACCTTGGTGCTGGATTGATGGGCGGGCTTGGCGTTGCACCTTCAGCAGATATTGGTGATGATCATGCGGTATTTCAACCTTGCCATGGTTCCGCACCGGACATTGCTGGTCAGGGTATAGCAAATCCCGTTGCTATGATTTTGTCAGCAGCAATGATGCTTGAATGGCTTGGCCATAGAAAGAATTGCAGCCCATTGCTTGAAGATGCAGCGACATTGAAAAATGCGGTCAATAAGGTCCTTGCTGATGCGGTTCACATAACGAAAGATTTAGGTGGCAGTGCAACTACGAACGAGGCTGCCAATGCTGTCAAAGGCAACTTACAATATAAGGAGTACGATGGATAAGCTCAAAATTGCATGCATCGGTACAGGCTACTTCAGTCAGTTTCACTATGATGCTTGGCGGCGAATTGAGGATGTTGAGTTAATTGCTTCTGTCAGCTTAAATTTGGATGAAGCAAAGCGCACAGGCTTGCCTGCTTTTGAGAATACGGCTGATATGTTGAAAGAGCTTTCGCCCGACCTTGTTGATATCATTACAGCGGCTCCAGACCATCTTAACCTTATAAAACTTTGTGCTAGCGAAAGCGTAAAAACCATCATCTGTCAAAAACCTTTTTGCAACTCGATTGAAGAAGCAAAAAATGCGATTGCAATTTGTGCTGATCGCGGTGTTTCGCTTATCGTTCATGATAATTTCCGTTTTCAGCCTTGGTACAGAGTTATGAAACAAGCACTTGAAGCTAATCTTTTAGGAGATGTGCATCAGTTTACGTTTCGCCTTCGTACAGGCGACGGTCAAGGACCTAGTGCTTACCTTGATCGCCAGCCGTATTTTCAAAAAATGGAAAAATTCCTAATACACGAAACTGGCGTTCATTGGATCGATACATTCCGGTATCTATTCGGTGAGCCCACATCCATCTATGCTGACTTACGTCAAATCAATCCGGTAATTGCTGGCGAAGATGCCGGGTATTTTCTGATGGAGTTTGCAGACGGCAGGCGCGCAATATTTGATGGAAACCGCCATTTGGATCATGATGCTGACAATTGCAGACTAACATTTGGCGAAGCTTTGTTGGAGGGAACCAAGGGCACCATTACCTTATCAGGAAATGGCGAAATTAGATTTCGAAAATTTGGAACGCGCGATTATGAAATTCTGCTACCTGAACAAACTTGGCGCGGATTTGCAGGAGACTGCGTCTATCAATTGCAGTCGCATGTGATTAAAGCAATCCAAAAAGGGCATGAGTTTGAAAATCTCGCAAAGGATTATCTATCAATTCTTGAATTGGAAGCTGCACTTTATCGATCAGCAGAAACCGAGCAGAAGATATATGTCTAAACTCCATATAGGATGACGGCTGTAATATCATCGCCAGAAATGAGAGAATTTAACGATTTTGGTGGCACCACGTAATGGGATTCATTGGTGCCACTTCGCAGTTACCTATAAGCCAGTTAACAATTCAGGCTTATGTGCCTCGAAATGCTCAGATGATTTTTTTGATCGACCAATTTTTACTAAGGTATCCGCATTAAAAAACTTCGAACTTGCTCGAAACATCAAGATTTCTCCCGATCATGTTAGCCTTTCATACGCTCCAACAAAATATTAAACTTCTGATTTGCGCAACCTCTAACAGCAATCACATCATAAGACGACGGCTAGCCTGCAATTTCCATTGTCACATAATTGCAAAAAATGAGACTGCTCACGATGCTACTCTTGCGACAAGCCGACCGGCAACCGTGTTGCCATGGCAAACCCTATCGTCTAAAGTTTTTATTCGAAACTTGTAGCATTAGAAGGTTTAAAAGTTAAATGTTCACAACAAACCATTTTGCAGAATTGTCCGCATCTATACCGCCTAGCGTGATGCAGGCATTCGTAATAATCATGATCCTGTTGGTCATCGGTGGCACACTGTTTGATGTAATCCATAAGCGAAGCGCAACGTATTTCTTCAACGCAGGAAAAAAAGCAAAGAAGAACGCAACACGTGACGTAAGTGGCGGAGAAAAAATCTCTGTCGTTGCCAAAACCACAGCCTCTGAAATTCTAACATCCTCTGAATTTTGTAATCCTAAACGCAGAATAGCGCATCTGTTGGGCATGTATGGATTTGTCATCTATCTGGTTGCTACCATGGTAATGGTATTTGGCTATCCTACTGATACGACGGGCACACCAGCCATATGGCCATTCCTATGGGCAATCGGTGCATTGATGGTTTGTGTTGGCGGTTACTGGTTCTGGTTTTTCATCAGAGTTGATGTTGCAGCTGAAGGTAATTCAGTGTTCCGCGTTGTTCGCGCTGACCTCTTTATTCTTTCACTCGTCTTAAGCGCAACATTTGGCCTGTTATGGGCGTTGCTACAATCTGCAGGCAGTGCATTTTCAAGTCTGTTCCTTGTGTTTTATTTGATTGCCTCCCTCGTTTTATTCGGTGGTGTGCCGTGGTCAAAATTCGCACATATGTTCTTCAAGCCTGCTGCAGCAATTCAGAAAAAGCTTTCTGTTGCTGATGGTTCGCTCGATAATTTGCCATCCCCTGCCGACAGGACAAATCCTGAAGACAGTGACAGGCATTCAATGGAACTGTTGAAAGATGCACCCCTTAATATGGGCCTTGGCATCAAACGCGAACAGCCAAATCACTACTAAACGAATTTATAAGAATTAAAGATCAAGGAGCCTAAGATGCCTACCTTTGTATATATGACACGATGCGATGGCTGCGGACATTGCGTAGATATTTGTCCATCAGATATTATGCATATCGACCCTACACACCGCCGTGCATACAATATCGAACCAGACATGTGCTGGGAATGTTACTCATGTGTTAAAGCATGTCCTCAAAATGCGATTGACGCACGTGGATACGCAGACTTTGCACCGCTTGGACATAGTGTGCGTGTGCGACGTGAAGAAGAGAAAGGTACGATTGCCTGGAAGATTAAATTCCGCGATGGTACTGAAAAGAACTTCCTCTCGCCGATCACGACAGTTCCTTGGGGAACCGGTCATCCTGAATTGAAGGATGAACCAGCGCCAACGGATGAAATGCGTCAAAGCCAACATCTTTACAGCGAACCAAAATATATCCGTATGGATGATGATGAAGTTCACACTCTGGAATCAAACAACCTTACAATGAAGCTGGGAGTGTATTACTAATGGCACGCAAAACTGTAATTGAAGACAATATCGACGTTTTGGTCGTTGGTGGCGGGCTTGGCGGCAGTGGTGCTGCATGGGAAGCACGTTTTTGGGGCCAAGATAAAAAGATTGTTGTTGCTGAAAAAGCAAACATTGATCGTTCAGGCGCTGTTGCACAGGGCCTATACGCGATCAACTGTTACATGGGTACTCGCTGGGGTGAAAATAACCCAGAAGACCACGTACGTTATGCACGTATCGACCTGATGGGCATGGTTCGCGAAG
>CAZXZQ010000074.1:0-10464 GCA_964645215.1 uncultured Rhizobiaceae bacterium
GTTCCCTCTCTGGTGGAACTCATTGGCCATGGGCATGAGGTTGTGGCGTGTTATTCTCAACCACCTAGACCCGCCGGGCGGCGTGGGTTGGAGCTGAAAAAAAGTCCGGTGCATGAAAAGTCTGAAAGTTTTGGCATCCCAGTTTTTACGCATGCAAGTTTGAAGGGCGAAGCGGAGCAAGTAGAATTTGCGAACCACAATGCAGATGTGGCAATCGTCATCGCTTATGGTCTGTTGTTACCTAAACCCGTACTCGAAGCGCCTCAATATGGCTGCTATAATGGCCATGCTTCTCTGCTTCCACGTTGGCGCGGCGCGGCTCCCATTCAACGTGCCATTATGGCAGGTGACGTCGAAACCGGCGTCAACATCATGAAAATGGATGAGGGCCTCGACACAGGCGATGTTGCACTTGGCGAACGGTTTGCCATAGGTGAAAACGTGACGGCGGGCGAATTGCACGATGCGCTTTCGCTTCTTACAGCAGACTTGATGGTGCGGGCTGTCGGTGCGTTGGAACGCGGTAGTCTCAACCTCACGCCACAGCCAGAAGACGGCGTTCTCTACGCAAGCAAAATCCTCAAAGATGAAACGCGCATCGATTGGACGAAGTCCTGCGCGGAAGTTCACAATCATATACGTGGGCTGTCCCCCTTTCCAGGCGCATGGTGCGAGATGCAATTGGGTGGCAAATCACAGCGGGTAAAAATTCTTGGCACAGAATTGGCAAATGATTCTGGCACCCCAGCAAGCGTTGCTCATGGGCTCACCATTTGTTGCGGGGAGGGGGCGATTAATATCACCCGTCTGCAACGCGCTGGCAAACAGGCACAGTCGGCGGAAGAATTCCTGCGCGGCAACGCCATAGAAGAAGTCATTTAATGCCTCGCTATAAAATGACAATCGAGTATGACGGCACGCCCTATTATGGTTGGCAGCGTCAGGACAATTTCCCTTCCGTTCAACAGGCGATTGAAGAGGCAATGGCGAAATTCGCGCAACACCCGGTGACGGTCTTTGCAGCTGGTCGCACTGATGCGGGTGTTCACGCAACAGGCCAGGTCGTGCATGTAGATTTAGAACGTGAATGGAAGCCTGCCAAAGTGCAGGAAGCAACCAATGGACTTTTGAAAGTTGAAGGCCATCCAATATCTGCAATTTCAGTTGAGCAGGTAGATGGAGAATTCGACGCGCGGTTTTCAGCCGTGCACCGCGCCTATCGCTACCGGATTATCAATCGTGTGGCACCACTAACAGTGGATTTGAAACGCGCTTGGTGGATACGCTTCCCGCTCGATGAAGTTGTTATGCATGATGCAGCACAAGTGCTCGTTGGTAATCATGATTTCACAACGTTCCGCTCGACAGACTGCCAGGCAAAATCACCGGTGCGCACAATTGATAGATTAGATGTAAGCCGTATCAATGAGACAGAAATTGAAATCATCGTTGAAGCACGTGCTTTTCTTCATAACCAAATTCGTTCGATTGCGGGTTCACTGAAATATGTGGGTGACGGCAAATGGACGAAGGATGATTTGGTTGCTGCTCGTGATGCGCTCGACCGCAAAGCGTGTGGTCCGGTCGCACCTGCTTGCGGGCTCTACCTCACCAAAGTAGACTATTAAGCGCCTAACGTTGCAGGCAGCTTTGCGTATCCCCGAAACCGAATGCGCCCGCCGAGTTCTGCGTCACCACCTAGTTGGTAATCAGGAAATCTACTCAAGAACCGCGAGATTGCAATTCGCCCTTCCATTCGTGCAAGACTAAAGCCAACGCAGAGATGTGGACCACCTGCAAAGGCAAGATGAGGGTTTGGGTGACGAGCTAAATCCAATTGATTAGGATCATCAAATACGGACGGGTCGCGATTGGCAGCCCCAATACAAAGATGCAGGTTCGTGCCAGCCGGAATGGTGACCCCGGAAATTTCCACTTCCTCAGTCGTTAGCCGGTTGCCAAATTGATTGGGTGAGAGGAAGCGCAAAAATTCATCTACCCCACGTTTGATGTGCTCTGGTTCATCCTTCAGCATCTGCATTTGATCCGGAAAAGCGTGCAGTGCGGTTAGGGCATTGCCAATGAGATTAGTAGTTGTCTCATGTCCGGCATTCAAAATGAAAATACAGTTTTGCAGGAGTTCTATTTCAGAGATTTCTTCACCTTCGAATAGGATCAATCTGCTCAGAACATCTGTGTCGGGATTGCCTGGCGCTTTCCGTCTTTTGTTCACCAATTCACGGAGGAATGCGATGAACTCGCGCACGGCATCATTGCCGCGCTGTTCTTGTTTAGGTGTCAGCGATGGTTCCAACGCGCTTAAAATGGCAAGCGACCAATCGCGCAAGGGTTCGCGTTCATCCATTGGAATGTCAAAGAGATTGCCAATCACTTGAATGGGAATTTGCGAGGCATAATCCTCGATTAAATCAACGTGCGATTTTTCAGAAAGCCGGTCTAAAAGCAAATCTACAGTCTTAATCAGCGCGGGTTCCATGGCCGCAATCGCGCGGGCGTTTAACGCACCCACCATGGCTTGTCGAATGCGGGTGTGCAGCGGCGGGTCATTAAATACAAGTGATGTCGTATGATGTTCAAAGAGCGGACTATCCTCACCATATTTGGGCCCGAACATTTTCTTCTTGTCGGAAGAAAACCGTTTCGTATCGCGGTAAATCATATCAAGATCCGCATGTCGCGAGATGATGTAAGAGCTATCAGGCTGGACAAGCACAGGGGCTTTTTCTAGCAAAGAGTTATAATAAGGGAAGGGGTTCTGGATAAAATCGCCTGACACTTTAGTTAGGTCTAAATCCATAACCCTAATCCTTTAATTCAATGATCAATTGATCGTATCAAAATTTACGCTACCTTGTATACATGTCCAATCATCATAACCGCTCTGAACTACGTTTCCTGTTTTTGTTTGTCATATGTATTGCTGGCGTCATTTGGATTCAACCATCAACAGACAATGAACTCTCACAACAAGAATGTGATCAGCTTCATCAACTAGGCAATCAAAAATTCCTCAACGACTTTAACTTCGATGAAACATGGGATTTCATAAAGCTTGGCTGCAACAGTGATGAAACCGCATTTCTCAACGCTCTGCATTTCTTGGCAAATACCTCTATTTTCCTGCCAAGTAGTGAAGTCAAATTTGATTTCTATGAATGGGCAAAACGTATTAATCCAATTTTTAGAAAACGAAGAATTTTGGCTTTTTCTGGCATTGCAAATTTTCAGAACAACACCATCGACATATCAACCTTGAAACTTGAAGAAGGGGACCCGGTTTCAATCGCCAATATTCTTGTGCATGAGTTGCGACATCTGGAAGAAGGGTTCAATTCGCATGTGCCCTGTTCAATTGAGCCAAGAGCTAGATGTGATGTTAGGCTAGAGGAAAATCTTTTTGATGGAGGCCCTTACAATTACAATATTGCTTATCTTTATCGCTTGATTGAATATGGTACTATAACACGTTCGCAGAAACTTACCGCGCAACGCTTGCTTGGTGACATATTGGAAAAACGGATTAACGTAATTTCTGCTGACCGGAGAAGACAGTATGAAACTGTCCTATAAAATATCCAGCTCAACAAATCGCCTCAACGCATATGAAATATGTCGCGCGTGGAAGTGATGCTCGCCACCATGAATGCAAAGTTCAAGCAGTTTACCGCCAGCGTTTCGTGATATCTTGCATTGAAGATCAAGAGGCTTTGATTTACCAACCACTTCAAAATTAGCGATCTTCGCGTAAGCCTTGTGAATATCAAAAATATTAGCGTGGCCCGAATTGCTGAAATTGCGTCCGGTGAGTGGCACAATCTGATCGTGTTTACCGTGGATATGAATGACGTTCTGCGGCGGTGAAGAACATGATTTTGGTGGGAATTTCCAATAGGCACCAGAGATTGGCATATAGGCCGCGAACCGGTTTCTGCCCGTGCAGGCCATGGTCCATGAGAACGTGCCGCCAACTGACATGCCGCCCAACACAAGCTTCTCTTTATTAATTGCAAAACGTTTCGAAATGTCCGCAATCACATCATCCAGATAATCAAACTCGTTGGATGATCTATCCGCTCGCCCTTTTGGTGAGTTTTTAACGTTCCAGTCAAAGCTCTTGGTTTGCAGTGTAACTAGGGCGATGTTGAGCTGCGAAGCCATGTCAATGAGCGAGGAATTATGGATATTATTCTTCCCGCTACCGCCCAATCCATGAGCAAAGAAAAGTGCTGGAATGGGTGTTTTCCCATCATGACCTTGCGGCATGCGCACAAAATATTCGCGTCCGTCAGCAACGATGCATTTCTCCCCGCCGCCGCAGGCATGGGCGAGTGTGGGCAAATGAAATAAAATGATGATTGTAAGAAAGATAAAGCGCATGAGATGCTCTATAGCGAATTAAGCAGCCGGGCGCCTGCAAACTTATCGTGAGGCGTTACCAAAGTAATTTCTTGGCATATTCGTCATAGCCAATGTCGTAGGTTTCCGCGTCAAAATCATCCATCATTTCCTTTAGGAAATCGCCTGCGGATGGGACCTTGTCTCGCTCATCTTCTGACTTCCAAAGGCTTGAGCGCATAAGCGCTTTTGCACATTGAAAATATAATTCCTCAACTGAAATGACGATCACGGTTTTTGGTAACATGCCTTTTTTATCAAATTGTTGAATAACTGTTTCATCTGTCGTGATAATAGCTTTCCCGTTAACGCGTACAACATTGTTTGAACCGGGAACCATAAACATCAAACTTACACGTTCATCACGCACAATATTGCGAAGTGAATCGATACGATTATTGCCGCGCCAGTCTGGGAGAAGAATTGTCTTTTCATCTTGAATTTTAACAACAGGCCCATTGTCCCCGCGCGGTGTAGCATCCGTGCCTTCTGGTCCAACAGAAGAAAGAATAACAAAGCGAGACGCATCAATCCATTTTGTATAATGCGGCGTAATATGCGTTGCAACTTTGATGATCGATTTTGGATTTACTTCATCATAAAGTGATTCAAGTTCGTCAATCGTCTCAATTTTTTGCATCGAAATAACTTTCCAAAAATTGGGTGTAGACAGCAGCCAGTTGGTCAAGGTCAGCGAGTGGCGTACATTCATCCACCATATGCATGGTCTGGCCAACTAGTCCGAACTCGACAACAGGGCAATAATCTTTGATGAACCGCGCATCTGATGTGCCGCCGCCGGTTGAAAGTTCAGACTTTTTACCGGTGATGCTTTCAATAGCTGTTAAGAGTGCGCCAATCAATGCGTCATCGCGCGTAAGAAACACATGTGAAATACGACCAACCCATTCAACATCAAATTGAACCGGTTCGGATTTTCCTTGCCGGATGATATTAGCGCTCGCACCCTCATTGAGCCGTCGAAGAATTTCTTCACGTACTGTGTCGCCGTCCCACGTATCATTAAAGCGGATGTTGAAGGATGCCGTGGCGCTTGCTGGAATTACATTCGTCGCCGGGTTGCCAACATCAATGGAAGTAACTTCAAGATTACTTGGTTGGAAATATTCCGTGCCCGCGTCAAACGGTGTTTTGAGCAGGGCATTCAAAAGGTCTGTTAGCCCACGCACCGGATTGTCCGCCAAGTGAGGATAAGCGGCATGACCTTGTTTGCCATGAACCGTAATTTTGCCGGAGCATGAACCTCGCCTGCCATTCTTGATAACATCACCGATTTCGTTCGGATTAGACGGTTCGCCAACGATACACGCGTCCCATGTCTCACCCTTTTCTGATGCCCATTTGAGGAGCTTATCCGTGCCATTGATCGACGGACCTTCTTCATCTCCAGTGATGAGGAATGAGATAGAGCCTTTAAGTTCAGTTGACTTCAAATAGTTTTCTACACTTGCCAAAAAGCAGGCAATCCCACCCTTCATATCAACCGCACCGCGCCCATACATGACACCATCACGCACATCACCAGAAAATGCATCTAACGACCAATCATCTGCATCACCTATCGGCACCACATCTGTATGCCCTGCAAACATGACATGTGGTGCGGCGCTGCCAATGCGCGCATAGAGGTTTTCAACGTCGGGTGTGTCTGTATCGGAAAAGGTAACCCGCTTAACAATGAAGTCAAGTTTGGTGAGTTCACGCTCAAGATAGCTTAATGCGCCGCCTTCTTCCGGCGTGACGGAAGGACAGCGAATTAGGTCGCGTAAAATTTCAGCAGAACGAGAAAGTGTATCAGTCATACTGCTTAGTTACGCTTGCAAATTGTATACGTCAATTCTCGATTGGTGGGCCATGATCATTCGTCACTTGCTTTGATGGCATAAGGACCAAAAACAGGAAGAAGATAACATTAATGCCGCTTAATAATGCACAAATGGCAATGGGGCCTGGTAAATCAAGATCGTGTAAGCGTTTCACAAAGAGCGAAAAAAGTGACCACAGACTAACGGCTGTGGTGACCAAGAGCATGATGAGCCAAAACGTAAGCTCACCAGTATTTCCCTCATTCTTGATCATTTGAATGATGATATAAATTTGCGGCAATAATAAAAATCCTGCCGCAATCGCAAATGTCTTGCGCCTAATACGCCCTCTGAAACTGAAGAAAAGCCATAAAAGCGTTCGATCAGGCAGTATTATTTGACTTGACTTACTGTCCATAATTCCAATTCTCCAGCGTTTCTGAAATCGGAATTTCTGCAATAGGAACAGAAATTGAAGTTAAGGTATTATTCTCGCGATCCGTCCAAATTGCAATATTTATTGCTGTAATTCTATGCGTGCCATTTTCTTTTACAAGCACTGGTCCACCAGAATCTCCCGCCATGATCGCACAATTGTGTAGCAACAACCGTTCTGCGCGTATTTGCTGTGATGGGCTTTCCGTGCATTCAGTTGCCATCGATAATACATGCGGGCGCAGTCCAGTATATCCGGCTACTGCGAAACTTTCAGGTACCGTTTCGGACGTATTCAGATAACCTACGCCCTCGCCAATAGCTTCCTTTAACTCCAAAATTGCCCAGTCTTTGACCAGTGCTTTTATGTTGCCATTGTTTTTGCCACGGATTTCAGGATCCACATTATACCGTTTCACTCTTGAAAAGGCGAGAAACTCGCTGCGCTCGTAGCCAGCAACAAATACAATCTCTTGCGGTTGGAGCCATCGGCCAATTTCTTCAGAGTAAAGACAATGTGCAGCGGTCAACACAATATGCGGTGTAATTAAAGTTCCAGTACAATGTTTCCTTGTATTGAAACCAGCATAATTTACACGCCCAATCGCACTAAATGGGCGCTCCTTGGCTTTCACAATCTCCCGGTCTCGAATGGCATTGCAGCCAAGCTCAAGTGTTTGCCCTTGACTGCAGATTTGGTTTTTGACTGGATCAAACAGCTTGTTCTGTGCAGCAACGCCAACAGATAACAGTGCCCATAGGGCAATCGTAAAAACGAATAATTTGGTTTTAATCCCGCAACAACTCATTGATGCCTGTCTTTGAACGTGTCTGTTCGTCTACGGTTTTCACGATGACGGCGCAATATAGACCCGGTCCATCTTCACCATTGCCCATCGGCTTGCCCGGCATTGAACCTGCAACCACGACAGAGTATGGCGGCACTTCACCATAGCTCACTTCGCCTGTTGCACGGTTGACGATCTTTGTTGATTTGCCAATGTAAACACCCATGCCAAGAACAGAACCTTCACGCACGATGCACCCTTCGACCACTTCTGAGCGTGCGCCGATAAAGCAATTGTCTTCGATGATTGTCGGGCCAGCTTGAAGAGGTTCCAAAACACCGCCAATGCCAACGCCACCGGAAAGGTGAACATTCTTACCAATCTGCGCGCATGAACCAACGGTGGCCCAGCCATCAACCATGGTACCGTCATCAACATAAGCGCCGAGGTTTACGAAAGACGGCATTAGCACCACGTTTTTGCCGATATAGGCAGCATGACGACAGATTGATCCCGGTACTGCGCGGAAGCCCGCTGCACGGAACTGGTTTTCACCCCAACCCTCAAATTTCGATGGTACCTTGTCCCACCAGGTCGCCCCGTCAGTGCCACCATCCATAACCTTCATATCGTTTAGGCGGAATGACAAGAGCACTGCCTGCTTGAGCCATTGATTGACGGTCCATGAGCCATCTGCCTCACGCTGTGCCACACGAGCAGAACCGCTGTCCAACATATTAAGCGCTTCGTTCACGGTATCGCGCACTTCGCCCTGTGTGTTGATGTCAATCTGGTCACGATTTTCAAAGGCATTTTCAATGGTTTCTTGCAAGGACATGTTTACGCTCCGCGAAATGGATAAATGAATGATTTGCGAATGACTTATGCAATAGTTTAACAAAGGTCAATTGGCATCAATGATTCGGAGAAGGTAAATTCATGGCAAACTGGTTTCGCAAACGCTATAAAGCACTCGTTGCATCAGTATCTGATATAAAAAGCGCAACTGAGGTTCCAGATACGCCACAAACAAGGGCGCCAGCGTATCGCCTTGCTTTTGATGATGCCGACTTCATGACCAGTGAAGAGCTGCGCCCCATTCGGTTGCAGTTAGAAATGCTGAAACCTGAACTCATGTTGACCGAAGCAGGCATTGAATCCACCGTGGTACTTTTTGGTGGCGCGCGCATTCCAGAACCAGGTGGCGAAGCTTGGGCTGCAAAAAACGATACGCAAAAGAAAAACCTAGAAGCCAATTCAAAGTTTTATGAAGAGGCGCGTGAGTTTGCACGGCTTTCTTCTAAATATTCTGAAACCAAAGATTATAAAGAAATGGTTGTGGTGACAGGTGGTGGCCCAGGTGTGATGGAAGCAGGCAACCGTGGTGCTCAGGACGTTGGCGCGCCTTCCATTGGTCTTAACATCGTATTGCCGCATGAGCAGGCTCCAAACGAATATGTAACGCCAGAGCTTTGTTTTAATTTTCACTATTTCGCGGTGCGTAAAATGCACTTTTTAATGCGAGCAAAAGTCATTGCGGTTTTCCCCGGCGGGTTTGGCACAATGGATGAATTATTTGAAACCCTCACGCTCATCCAAACAGACCGTATGCAAAAACTGCCGATTCTTCTTTTTGGTAAAGATTTCTGGGGCAAGGTAATAAATTTAGATGAATTGGCCGATCAAGGCACGATTTCCGTAGACGATTTAGAATTATTTACAACCGTTGATTCAGCCCAAGAAGGCTGGGACATCGTCAAAGAATATCATAATCTTTGAATAACTTATCACATGCGCGTCACACGTAGTTTAGATCGTGTGAAAAATCGTCAGTTCACATTTTGTGTCAGATTACACAGAATTGCCTCAATACGGTTCCTATATTTAAAATTGTAGCGGAACAGTTGAGCATTCAATAATGTCTCCGTGCATAAACTCCAAAGATTAGGAGAGATGAGAAATGACGAAAGTAAATCGATACCAAAGTGCCACGGTAACGCATATCTCTGCAGCACGTAGGCCTCAAAGATCAAAACCAATGCCCCAAATTCAGCAATCTATACCTGTTCGTAAATTCGTGCCTTTTAATGGCTTTGATGGCCAATATTTGTCTGGCTCTGGCGCGTTAGTGTTTGAAGGCGAGTTGTTGAGGGACGCGGGTTAGGATTTTTGGCGCGTAGCTCCAAGTCTTCCCCATAGCTTCTCTATCGGTGGATCCTTCATGGCTTCAGCATCGAGTTCTGGGTATTTATTTAAGCCCATATTTTTATATCGATATTTATAGCTACGCATTAGATTGGATAAATTACTGCTTGAAATGCTATATACGTGAGGCAGTTCTGTGTAACCCTGACCAATCAGATCATCTAAAAAACTAGCATTTATCTGTGTTCCAATTCTGAATGTCACTGTATTTGAACGTTTTTTACTCCTGATTTTAATATCCTCTATCGATCCCCATGAGTACCAATTTTTCTTTGAGAAATGAGTAACCATCATTCCAAACGCATTTAGGCGGATCGAAAAAGCCTGCTTGTTCAATTTTTTCCATGAAATGTAAGATACAATCGAGAGACCAAATAAATGTCCCAAAAATACTATAGCAGCTTCATTAGATATCTCATTGTATGGTCTTGCGATAGTCAAACAAATTAGCAGAAACCAGATCACACATCCGCCAAGTATTAGTTTTTGACCTAAACGTGAAGGATGATAAATTATTTCACTTTTTTTGATATGGCGGACCATTTTTTCAGTAGTATGTTTTGCTAACTTACCTTTAGCAACTGACTTATTTCTGGCTTTGATTTGATCTTTTTGATCAATCTCAACCTTAATAACTTCGTGCTTTTCCATAGTTCCCACATCCCTTATTAGAATGTGCGTAAGCTATCAAACAATCGTTAAAACTTGCCTTAGAAATGCATCACGCCAAGTGGAGTGGGCGCCCTTGTGTTTGAAGGCGAGTTGTTGAGAGACGTGGGTTAGGGCTTATTAAA